>JAEYZO010000546.1 GCA_023428035.1 Pseudomonadota bacterium
GGGTCAGTCGTGCTGCGCCGGGGCCTGCGCGACCACCGCCACCGACCCGACCAACTGCGGCCGCTGCGGCGCCGTGTGCGACTACGCCAACGGGACGCCCTCCTGCGCGGCGGGCGCCTGCGGCGGCGCCTGCGCCTCGGGCTTCGGAGACTGCGACGGAGACCTCACCAACGGGTGCGAGTCCGAGCTCGCCGCGAGCGCCTCGCACTGCGGGATGTGCGGCCGCGCGTGCAGCGCGGGCCCCAACGCCACCGCGTCGTGCGCCATGGGCGCGTGCGCGCTCCAGTGCGACTCGGGCCGCGGGAACTGCGACGGAAACGCCGCCAACGGCTGCGAGGTCGACCTCAACTCCAGCCCGTCGAGCTGCGGGATGTGCGGCCGCGCGTGCAGCGCGGGCCCCAACGCCACGGCGGTCTGCCTCTCGGGCTTCTGCGGCACGATGTGCGCCCCGGGCTTCGCCGACTGCGACGGCGACCCGGCCAACGGCTGCGAGGCCGACACCCGCACGAGCCCCACGAGCTGCGGCGCCTGCGGCACGAGCTGCGCGCGGCCCTCGGCCAACACCTCGTGCTCGGCGGGCGCGTGCCGCATCGACTCCTGCGTCGCCGGGCGAGGCAACTGCGACGGCGACGCGACCAACGGCTGCGAGGCTGACACCGCGAGCTCCACGGCGAACTGCGGGATGTGCGGCCGCGCGTGCCCCTCGGGTCAGGTCTGCAGCAACGGGGAGTGCAACGCCACCTGCCCGCCGGGGCAGATCCGCTGCGGCACGGACTGCGTGCGGACGGGCTCCGACCCGCTGCACTGCGGGATGTGCGGCCGGGCGTGCTCGCTCCCCCACGCGACGGCGGGCTGCGTGTCGGGCGGCTGCACCGTGGACCGCTGCGAGACGGGCTGGGCCGACTGCGACGGCAACCCCGCGAACGGGTGCGAGGCCAACGTGGCCACCAACCCCGCGAGCTGCGGCGGCTGCGGCGTGGCGTGCAGCACCGTCAACGCCACGGCGACCTGCGCGTCGGGGGTGTGCTCGGTGTCGTGCCGAGCGGGCTTCGCGAACTGCGACGGCGACGCCAGCGACGGCTGCGAGGTGGGGATCACCACCGACCCGGCGAACTGCGGCGGCTGCGGCCGGGCCTGCTCGGTGCCCTTCGCGACGGCGGGCTGCTCCGCGGGGGCGTGCACCGTGGCCTCGTGCGCGACGGGCAGGGGCGACTGCGACCGGGCCGCTGCGAACGGCTGCGAGGTCGACCTCAACGCCGACAACGCGAACTGCGGCACGTGCGGGCGCGCCTGCACCCTGGGGCAGGTGTGCAACCGCGGCGCCTGCGCGTCGGCGTGCGCCCCGGGCTACACCTTCTGCAGCGGGAGCTGCCGTGACCTGCAGAGCGACGAGCTCAATTGCGGCGCGTGCGGGCGGGGGTGCAACCGCGGGTTGGTGTGCATCCGCGGGGCCTGCGCGTACCCGCCGCCGTCGAACGATACGTGTAGCGGGGCGACGGTGATCGACCTGAGCGCGGGGTCGCGGGTGAACCTCACGGGCACGCTGCTCGGGTCGGCGCGCAACCTCAGCTTCGGCTGCGGGGTGACCCCGACCGGGGACGTTTACTACCGCTTCACGCTCACGCGACGGGAGTACGTCTACGCCGACACCTTCGGGTCGTCGGTGGACACCAAGCTCCAGCTCACGTCGAGCTGCACGACGGGGTCGATCTCGACGCGGTCGAGCTACAGCCTGGTGTGCAACGACAACCGCGGGCGGAGCTGCACGAGCGGCGGCAACGGCGCGCAGGTGTACGCCTCCCTCGAGCCCGGGACCTACTACCTGGTGGTGGGCGCGCAGAGCACCCTCGGGAGCTTCGCGCTGCGCTTCGAGCACGTGCCCGCGGGGAGCGGGCCGTCGAACGTGCTCAACTCGGGCACCTACTCGTTCACGGGCTCGACGAGCACGACGAGCAGCACCAACACCACCTGCGGGGGCTCCGGCGGCGAGGCGACGTGGTGGTGGGTGACCTGCCCGGAGGCTTCCGCGGGGGCCTTCAGCGCCCGGAGCTGCGCGGGCTCGACCTTCGACATCATCCTCGGGCTCATCAACGGCTCGGGGACGAGCAACGTGTGCAGCACGACCACGCTGCCCTTCCCCTGCACGACGAACTCCGCGGCGGTGAGCGGCACGGTGCCCGCGGGCGCGGGGCTGCACGTGTTCCAGGTCGACGGCTTCGGGTCGAGCTCGACGGGCACCTACAACGTCTCGGTGACGCGGCCGTAGGCCTCGCTCACACGGACATCAGGTTCCGCACGTCGACCCCGGCGGGGATGCGCCCGCGGCCGTTGAGCGCGGTGATCTCGACGAGGGCTCCGAAGCCGACGACCTCGGCCTGGAGCATCTCGGCGAGCTTCACCGCGGCGGCGGCGGTGCCCCCGGTGGCGATGACGTCGTCGATGATGAGCACGCGCTCACCCGGCGAGAGGGCGTCGCGGTGCACCTCGATGCAGTCGGTGCCGTACTCCAGGTCGTAGTGGGCCTGGTGCACCTGCCAGGGGAGCTTTCCTCGCTTGCGGACGGGGACGAAGCCCGCGCCGAGGGCGAGCGCGAGGGGCGCGCCGAGGATGAAGCCGCGCGACTCGACGCCCATCACGGCGTCGACGCGGGAGAGCCGCCAGGGCTCGGCGAGGGCGTCGATGAGGAGCTTGAGCGCCTCGGGGTCACGGAGGGCGGGGGTGATGTCCTTGAAGAGGATCCCGGGCTTGGGGAAGTCAGGGACGTCGCGGATGAGGGAGGTGATCTTCGGGTGCACGGCCGCGGAGTAGACCACCGCGGCGCGGTGGGTGTCAGCGCCGTCCGGCGAGGGCGCGGGCGGCGTCTTGATCGGGCAGGGTGAGGTCGAGGCGCAGCGAGGTGACGGTGACGTAGCCCTGCTCGAAGCCCTCGGTGTCGCTGCCGGCCACCTCGGGGTGGCGCACGTTGGGCCCGCCGAGCCAGAGGTAGCGCTTTCCGCGCGGGTCGTGGCGCAGGTCGACGACGTCGTCGTACTCGCGCACGCCGAGGGCGCAGACCCGCACGCCCTTCGCGGGCCCCCTCGGGAAGTTCACGTTGAGGAGCGCCGCGGGCTGCCCCGCCGCGGTGCTGTGCCGGGAGAGCAGCCGCAGGACGAGGGATCGCGCGCGCAAGGCCCAGCGTCGGGCGTCTCCGTCGCTGGGCATGGAGAAGGCGACGCCGGTGACGCCGCGGAGGGCGGCCTCGCGGGCGCCGGCCACGGTGCCCGAGTAGAAGACGTCGTTGCCGAGGTTCGAGCCCATGTTGATCCCGCTGAGGACCACGTCGGGCGGGCGAGGGGCGACCTCGCGGAGCCGCAGGGCGACGTAGGTGCAGTCGGCGGGCGTGCCGTCGATGGACCAGACGCCCTCGCCGTGCTCCCGCAGGCGCAAGGGTCGGTGGAGCGTGAGCGCGTGGGAGGTGGACGACTGCTCGGTCTCTGGGGCGATGACCACCACGTCGGCCACGGCGCGCATCGCGCGGGCGAGGGCGAGGATGCCGGGGGCGCGCACGCCGTCGTCGTTGGTGATGACGACCATCGGTCGCGTCGCGCTCGCAGGGGGCAGGGGCGGCATCGCGGGGAAGGTATCAGCGGCGGCGACGCGTCGTCCGACCTCCCGCGGTGGTCGCCGCGACCTCCCCCGGCGGTCGCTCCGCCCAGCCACCGAGGTACCT
>JAEYZO010000582.1 GCA_023428035.1 Pseudomonadota bacterium
GACAGGAGCCGTGACCGTGCTGCGCTCACGGTGGGAGCGCCTCGACGCCGCGACGCGCGCGAGCGCGGCGACGCCGACACGTGAGCCGACGCGGCTCCGCACCGAGGTCATCAATGCGTTGAAGCGCCTCGCGTCGCAGAAGCAGTGCGCGGGCACGGTCGTCGGATGGGTCACCACCGGGAGGACGATCACCTTCAGCGCGAGCGCCGACGCGAGGGACACCATGGGGCACCCGGCGCTGCGGCTCATCGCGCTTCCGCGCTTGATCGACGGCGCGGTGCTGTCGTTGTCGATCACCCTCGACGGGCGTGGCGCTCTGACGAGCTACTCCGTGGGCGTCACGGGCGTTCGGCTCGACGGCGTCGGCTGGTACGCCCGCGTCGACATGGGCACCGAGCCCGAGGGTGAAGGCCCGTGCGGGCACCCGTTGCTTCACTGCCACGTCGGCGTGCACCCCGACGAGAGCGTGCAGACGCGCGTGCCGCTGCCGTGGCTGGAGCCGGCGGAGGCGCTGGAGTGGTTGCTCGCGACGATCGACCCGCGGCACGAACCGCGCGCGGTGGAGCGGCGCGGGGCGTAGGGGCGGCTCAGCGCTCGCGCGACGCCACGTCCCCGGGACCCGGCGGCAGCGCCTCGGGCCCGCGTCGCCACTGCTCTTGAAGCCGTTCGAGGCACTCCCTGATGGCGGCGCGGTGGGCCTCGTCGCGTGCGATCGTCAACCTCGCCCGGAGCATCAGCGACGCCTCCGTGTACGTCGTGACCTCGCGGAGTGCGGAGGCCTCCGTGAAGCAACGGCCGCGCTCCGACTCGGTGAGCCCTGGCGCGGAGACGCAAAAGCGCATGGGGTCGCCGCTCCGTACCGCGGCCTCGGCGATGGGAGAGCGCGTGACGAAGGGCTCGCGGCGCAGCTCGTCGATGCACCGCCGCGCCGACAGGCTCAACCGCGATTGCCCCGGCGCGTAGGTCGAGGTCGCGCCGCGCGGTGACGCCCGCATCCACGGCGGGTGGAGCCGCCGTCGTCGGCGCTCGCGACGGCGACGCGGCGCAGGACACGCACACTGCGAGCACCATCCCGATCGCTCGATGTCCTCTGCGACGTTCGCTCATCCCGCCCTCGCTCGCGCTCTCAGTACGGTGAGTCGCGGTACCCCGCGAGCCGCGTCTGGTACTCCGCCGCCCGCGGCCCGCGAGGGAACCGCTGGAGGTATCGACGCATCGACCCGCTCGGGTCACGCCCGAGCGCGCGCTCCGCGGCGATAAGCATCGCGAGCTCTCGCTCCGTGCGCGCGCGCCCGTTGCTCAGCCGAGAGACGTAGCACTCGCTCCGAGCGTGCTGGTCCTGCGACGCCGCGTTGCACTCCGCGACGGGGTCGCTCCCGCTGGCGGAGCTCGCCCGCGTTGGGGCCCGAGGCTCCTCTCGCCTCCGCGGCGCGGCCGTCTGCTGCGCCTCCCGCTCGCGCTGCGCCTGGAGCTGCGAGCGTATCTGCGCCATCAGCTCCGGCGGGATCTGCGGCGCCCCTGCGTCGTTCACGGCCACCGCCCCTGCGTCGTCGACGCTCGGCGCCGCGACCGGCGACGGTGCGCTCGGCGGCGCGCTCGGCGGCGTAACCCTCGGTACCCGCGCGACACCCGTCGTCGTCCCCGCGTCGACCACCCCCGCTGCCACCGCCGTGGGCACCGCGCTCGGCCTCTCTCCACCGCGCGTCATCGCCACCGCCGCGCCGACCACCCCCAACAGCACCACCAGCGCGCCGCCCGCGATCAGCCCCGTCGGCGCGCGCTTCGTCGCGACCTCCTCCACCGGAGAACTCACCCCTTGCGTGGTGCTCCAGCTCACCGTCGGCGACACCACGGGCTGCGACACCACCTGCGTCGACTGCACCAACGGCTGCGTCGCCGGCACCGACGGATGCGACGCTATCGACGCCCTCGCCACGCTCCCGAGCACGCTCGACAGCGCCGTCCACGCGACGTTGGCGTCGGTGAACCTCTGCGTCGGGTCGCGCTGCACGCAGCCCATGAACCACTCGTCGAAGCCCACTGGCAGCGCCGCGCTCACCCCGAGCTCCGCGGCCCGCTGCGACGGCGGGACGATGGGCATCACCATCACCTCCGTGAGGATCGCCTGCAGGCTCGGCGTCTCGCTGTTGCCCGAGCGCCAGTAGACCTTCCCCGTGAGCGCGTAGAAGGCCATCAGCCCCAGGGCCCACACGTCCGTCGCGGGGCGCAGCTTCGCGTTGCTGTCGCCCTGCTCCGGAGACATCCACAGCGGAGACCCGATGGCCGTCGTCACCGTCGCCGCGGTCTGGTTCTCCTTGAGGATCTTCGCGATCCCGAAGTCGAGGATCTTCAGCGTGAAGGGCACGCCCCTCCGCCGCGCCGTGCCGATGAACACGTTCTCGGGCTTCAGATCCCGGTGCACCACGCCCCGCGCGTGCGCTTTGCCCAGCGCGTCGCAGAGCTGGTCGAAGACCTCGCGCGCCTCGTCGAGCGGCAGCGGCCCGCGCTCCAGGCGCTTCGAGAGTTCTTCTCCCTGCAACAGCTCCATCGCGAGCCAGGGCATCCCCGTCTCAGCGTCGACGCCCGCGCCCACCACCTCGACGACGTGGTCGCTGTCGATCTGCGACCCGACCCGCGCCTCCTGCACGAAGCGCTCGCGGCTCGCGGGAGACGCGGCGAGGTTCGGGTGCATCACCTTGAGCGCCCGCTCCTTGCCCGTGCTCCGTTGAAGCGCGACGTAGACCGCGCCCATCCCGCCCTCGGCGAGGGCCCGCTGCACCACGAAATCCCCCGCGAACACCATCCCCGCGGAGAGCGAACGCATCTCACTCATCGACCGCGACGCTACACCAGCGCGGCACGCCCGGGGTCTACATCGGGTCCATCGGACCTCACC
>JAEYZO010000648.1 GCA_023428035.1 Pseudomonadota bacterium
CCTGCGCGACGTGCGCGCGTGGCTGGCGTCGCGGCCGCCGACGCGGCCCGAGCTCGCGCCGCGCCGCGCGGAGCTCCTCGGCTACCTCGACGCGTACATCGCCCACGACGTCACGCCTCGGAACACGCACCTCCCCTGGCGCAACCCGGTGTTCGTCGACGACTACGGGAACGTCTGCGCCGTCGGCTACCTGATGGAGCGCTCCGTGGGGCGAGCGATGGTCGAGCGCGTCGCGGCGGCGCACCGCTACGACTACCTCGAAGACATCGACGCGCCCGAGGTGCGCGCGTGGGTCGCGTCTTCGGGCTTCACCCTGGAGGAGCTCGCGTCGATCCAGCCGGGCTACGTCGCGCCCGTGGTCGAGCAGTGGGAGCGCTGGGACCTCTCGGGGAGACACCCGCGGGACGGCGCGTGGCGCTTCGAGGCGGACGGTCTGCGCACCACAGGGCAGTGGCGACGCGGGATGCCCGAGGGCGTCTGGACGCGCTCCGACGCCGAGGGTCACACGCTCGGGACGGGGACCTTTCACGCGGGCGACGCCGCGTGGCGGAGCCAGTACCCCAGCGGCGAGACCCTCGCCGAGGGGCGTATCACCCGCGGGCACGCCGAGGGCGCGTGGCGCTTCTTTCACCGCAGCGGGCGCCTCGCCGCCGAAGGGAGGTTCCACCTCGGGCAACGCGACGGCGCGTGGCGCTTTCTGCACGACGACGTCGCGGGCACCCCCATCGCGGAGGGACGCTTTCGCGCGGGCTCGGTTGCCGGTCGCTGGCGCCACTTCGACGCGCGCGGACGGCTCCTCGCGACCTCGTGGTTCGCGGCGGCGCCCCGCGGTGTGCGAGGGGCGTTTCTCGGCAACGCGGTGCGCTTCACGCGGAGCGCCGACGGGGTCGAACACGAGGTGCATCAGGCGAACGTCGAGGGCGACCTTCGACGTCTCGACCGCGTCGCGCGCGGGGGCGTAGCGCTCTACGTGCAGAGCGCGCAGGGCGAGGCGATCTACGACGACCGCGGTGGCGCCCTCTCGTGGAGCGGGGAGGCGCTGGAGCGGCGCGACTGCGGGTGGTCTCCGGCGCTGCGGGCGGCGGCGAGGCGGGGCGACCTCGCGACGATGAACAACCTCCTCGCCGCGACGGTGGGCCAGCCTTGCGTCGGCGCGCCTACGGTGGTCGTCGGCGCGGAGCGAGAGCGCGTGCGCTCGCTGCTGTCGTCGCTGCGCGCGCCCCGGGCCTCGACGCCAGACTTCGTGCGCGCGCTCGCGGGGCCCGCCCCCGAGCCGGGCGAGGTCGCGACGGAGCTTCAGCACCGGCGCGAGGAGATGACCGAGGTGCTCGCCGACCACATGACCTGGTACGTCGAGTGGCCCCACGTCGACGGCCGCTTCGCGCAGGTGTACGCCACACTGCCGGGGCGCTACCCGCCGGGGGCGATCACTGACGAGGGCTCCCCCGTCGACGCGCTCCCGCAGCCGTGGCGGTGAGTCCGTCGCTTGCGCCGCTCACACCCGAGGGTCGCGAGCGTTCTCACGGCACGACGCGGAGCTCGCGGTCGAGCCCCGTGGACGCGCCGATCGTGGAGTCGTCACGGAAGGGCGCGCCGAGCGGTGCGCTGACCGTCGCGGAGAGCTGCGCGTGGGAGAGGCAGGGGTTTGCGCTCAGCCGTCCCTCGAAGCGCGCGGACGAGAGCCCCACCTCGGTGCGCTCGTTGAGCACGCAGGACGTGAGGTACGCGCGGCGCGTCGACGCCTCGGGGAGCGCCGGCTCCCACCGCAGCGTGACGCCGCTGGCGATGGACACCGGCTCGCTCGGGAAGTCGACCCACCGCACGGGACGCAGCACGACCTCGCGGGTGATCGACCGACCCTGGATCACGAAGCGGAACACCCAGCGGCCGTCGGTCGGCGGAGGGATCGCGTGGCCCTGGTAGACGTAACCCCAGTCCGCGGGGCCTCCCTGGAGCGCGACGCCGTTGACGGACACCGACTCGCCCGCTCGAAGGCGATAGGACGGCCCGCCGCCGCCGGGCCTCGGCTGGCGATCGCCCATCCAGAAGAACCCGCTCGCGCTGGCCAGGGTGCGCGCGGGGTCGGTCGAGCTCGACGCGTAGAAGGCCGCGCTGAGCCCGAGCGGCGAGAGGTCGACGTCGGCCTCGGTGGAGGCGTCACTCGCGGAGGCGAGGGGCTCCGTACGCGCGCCGCAGCCGGCGATACAGAAGACCGCGACAGGGATCGCCAGGCGGATCGAGGGCATGGAGAGTCTCCTTCGTCTCCGCGTGGGCCTCATCACTTCTTCTCCGCCTTGTCGGACTTCGCCTCTCGCTTGCGGCGCAGGCTCGTCGAGCGCGCGTGGAGGGCGTCGGTCACCCGCGCCAGCTCCGAGCTGAACCCCGACTTCGCCAGCGTGCGCGCGAGGTCGAGCGCCGCCGCCGCCGGGTGCGCCAGCGCCGCCGCCGTGCTCATCGCGTCGTCGCGGAAGTTCTGCGCAAGCGCGTCGAGCGCCGCGGCGATCTCCTGCGAGTGACGGATGCGCTCCAGGTCGTCGCCGAGGCGGTCGAGGTCGTAGCGCCGCGGCTCGTCGAGCGTGGGGAAAGCGCCCAGGATCTCGAAGGCCGCGCGCAGCTTGCGCCAGCGCTCGCGCCCCAGCTCGCCCGCGGTCTCGAGGGCCCGCGGGTCGGGCGAAAGCGCCGCGCGCAGCTCGTGCAGCACGGGCAGCATCGAGAACACCGAACGCGCCTTCGGGTCGAGCCGGTCGGCTTCGTTCAGCGCGACCAGCATCGGCCACTGCCCCTTGATCTGCTTCAGCAGCGCCTCGGTCGCCGCCCGGCGCTCCTCCAGCGTCCGTTCGGGCATCCTCAGCGGCGCTTCGGGCCGCGGCTCCGCTCCCGCTCGCTTGCGTCGACCCACCGCCTCGACCTCCGCCCCCGAAGGCTCCGCCCGCGGTCGGCGCCAGGCACGCCAACGGGCAGACTCAAGCTCGGGGACCGCCACGGTACAGCCGCCATCACGGCTGGATCAAGCCCAGGTGAGAGCTTGTATGAGCCCACATGCGGGCTTCGCCAAGCCCATGTGTTGGCTTCACCAAGCCCATGCACGGGCAGAGTCAAGCCGTGGGTGCGGGTGCTTCAAGCCCGTACGCGGGGCCGCGCGGGAACGTCCCCGACCCCGACGACGACCATCGCCGTTCCCGACCCTCTCAACCCGAGAACGACAGGTTTCGCGGCGCGCGAGGCGTCGACGCCGTCACCGGAACGTCAGCGCCCACCACCGCCAGCGCGAGCTCGGTCACCCAGACCTGACCCGCGCCCTCGACGACGACCCCGAAGGCGAGCGCGGTCGCGTCGTCGGAGACGTCGAGCACGACCTCGCAGCGCGTCCAGTCGGTGCTCCCCTTCAGCGGGCGCGACTGCATGTTGTCGAAGTCCAGCAGGTTGCCGCGGGCGCCATCGACCCGCAGCCACAGCCCGCACCACCCACGGAGGTCCGCGGTCTTCACGAGGCCCGACCAGCGCACCCGGCGCCCGACGTAGTCGACCGCGAGGATCCGCTGCATCAGACCGCCGTGCCCTCGCGGCGCATCGGTGAGGGACGAGACGCGCGCCGCCCTCCCTCGGTCGGGGCCGCCGTGTTCGTCGACGACCGCGTCGTAGTCGTCGGCGAAGTGGCCGACCTTGCTCCACCACCGAAGGCCGTCGCTCGTGTCGGGCATGCCGCCGACGGTAGGCGCTCACCTCGCGCAGCGGCAACCGCGGTTGCTCACCTCGCCATTGCTCGCGCGGTCGCGTCGGCCAGCCGGATCACGTCAGGGATGCCCACCCCGTCGAGCCAGCTCCCGAGCACG
The DNA here is from genome assembly GCA_023428035.1 of Pseudomonadota bacterium. GTDB lineage: Bacteria > Myxococcota_A > Polyangia > Polyangiales > JAEYZO01. The sequence goes on from JAEYZO010000648.1 coordinate 3,834, forward strand.
CTCAGCCCCGGGTGCTTCGACACGGCGTCGCGCACCGCGCTCACCCGCGCCGCGTGACCCACCCTCGGCTGCGGTGACGTCTCGACGAAGCGATACACCCGCGTCCACAGCGGTGACGCGCGCACCCCGAGGATCGACCGCAGCTCGTCGAAGGCCAGCGCCGCCATCTCGTCGTCGGGGAGCGACACCCGCTCCTCGTGGCCCACGCCTCCCACGAACGCGCGGATCAGCGCCGTCCCCGCGGGTGCGCGACCCGGCCACTTGCTCGACACGAAGGTCGCCGCGAGCACCGCGCGCCCCTCGCGCTTCGGGACGATGAAGCCCGTCGCGTCCATCGGGTGAGGGATGTCTTCGCGCCTCCACGCGAAGAACACCGTCGCCGCGCTCGACCACGGGATCGCGCGCATCGCCCTCGCCGCCTCAGGCGCCGCGGCCTCGATCACCCCCGCCGTCTTGTGCGAGGGCATCGCGAGCACCACCTCGTCGGCCTCGATCACCTCTCGGTCGGTCGCGACCTCCCACCGCGCGCGCTGGCCGCGCTTCACCCAACGCACCGGCGCCGACCGCCGGATCACCCCAGGAGGGATATGTCCCTCCAGCGCGTCGACCATCGAGCCCACGCCGCGCTTCAACGACACGAAGGTCGAGGGCAACGCGCCCCCCGAGCGCTTCGGCGCCGCCGCGCCCGCGCCACGCAGAAGTCCTCCACGCTTCGACATCTCGATCAACTGCGGGAAGGTCGACCGCGCCGAGAGCGACCACGCGTCGCCCGCGTAGATGCCCGCGAGCAGGGGCTCGGTCAGCGCCTCGACCACCTCGCGCCCCACGCGTCGCTCGACGAGCTCGCCCAGCGAGAGGTCGTCGTCGACGCTCCGCTGCGGGAGCACGAGGTCGAGCGCGAGGCGGGCCTTCGCGCGCGGCGAGAGGAGCTTCGTCCGCAGCACCGGCATCAACCTCGTCGGGACGCCCAGCACCACGCCCTCGGGCAGCGGCGTGAGCGCGCCCTGGTGAACGAGGTACACCCGTCGGTTCTCGGGGATCGTCTCGATGAACTCGTCGCTGAGGCCGAGCTCGCGACACAGCGCGACGCCCTCAGGCTTCGCGGCGACCCACGCGTCGGGGCCTCCGTCGACATGGCAGCCCTCGTGGTGCTCGGTGACGAGGTTGCCCCCCAGGCGCTCAGACCCTTCGAGCAGCGTGAGGCGAAGGGGGATCCCTCTCGCGGCGCACTCCTTCGACAGCCGGTACGCCGCGACGAGGCCTGAGAGCCCGCCGCCGACGATCACCACACGCTTCGCGTCGCTCATGTCTTCTGAGCGGTGGCCTCGTGCACGAAGTCCGCCAGGGCCTGCACGTTCTCGACGGGGGTCTCGGGGATGATCCCGTGGCCGAGGTTGAAGACGTGCCCGGGGCGCCCCGCGTTGGCGTCGAGCACGGCCTGGGCGCGCTTGAAGAGCGTCTCGCGCGGCGCGAGGAGCGAGAGCGGGTCGAGGTTGCCCTGCACGGGCGTGTCGCCGAGACGTCGCCGCGCGTCGTCGAGGGGCGTGCGCCAGTCGACGCCGATGACCGTGCCTCCGGCCTCGCGCTGAAGCTCCAGCAGGGTCGCGGTGCCCGTTCCGAAGTGGATCATCGGCACGCCGCGCTGCGCGAGCGACGCGAAGATCGGCGCGACGTGAGGGAGCACGTACTCGCGGTAGTCCGCCGGAGAGAGCGCGCCGACCCAGGAGTCGAAGACCTGGATGGCCTGCGCGCCCGCGTCGACCTGCGCGTGGAGGAAGCGGCGCACCGTCTCGGAGAGCTTCGACATCAGCGCCGCGAAGGTCGCGGGCTCGCGGAACATCAGCCCCTTCACCTTGGCGAACTGCGTGGATTTGCCCCCCTCGACGAGGTAGCTCGCGAGGGTGAAGGGCGCGCCCACGAAGCCGATGAGCGGGGTCTTTCCGTCGAGCTCGCGTCGCAGGATGCGGATCGCTTCGAGGCAGTAGCCGAGGCCCTCCTCGGGGTCGGGCACGCGCAGCGCTTCGACCTGTTCGAGGGTGCGGATGGGCGTGTGCACCACCGGCCCTTCGCCCGCCTCGAAGGAGAAGGGCGCGCCCATCGGCTCCAGCGGCAGGAGGATGTCGGCGAAGAGGATCGCCGCGTCGACGTTCAGCGCGCGCAAGGGTTGGAGGGTCACCTCGGCGGCGAGCTCGGGCGTGCGGCAGAGGTCGAGCATCGAGCGCTTCGCGCGGAGGGCGCGGTACTCGGCCATGTAACGGCCGGCCTGGCGCATGAACCACACGGGGGTGCGGTCGACGGGCTCTCCGCGGCAGGCCCTCAAGAAGCGGTCGTGCATGGGGCGCGGAATCTATGCCCTCGGGCGAGAGCGCGTCGAGGGGCGGCGCGAGCGCTTCGTGGGCCCCGCGGGGGCGACCTCGACCGTGAGCCTCGGCGGCGTCGCGTCGAGGTGCAGCCGCAGCGCGCCCCGCGCCTCGACCCCGTCGACGGTGAGCGTCGTGGGCGGCGTGATCCCTCGCGCGCAGAGGGCCTTCAACTGCCCCTCGGTGATCGATCGACCGAAGGCCGTGAAGGGCACCACCACGCCGCAGCCCTCGCGCCAGCGCGAGCAGCCCCACGCCTGCCGCCCCGCGATCATCACGCCCTTGCGGCACCGCGGGCACATCACCTTCGTCGCGGTGCCCGGCGAGGGAGGCCCCGCGGGTGCCTTCTTCGCGCGCGGCGTGCGCGGTGCGCGTGAGGGGCGCACCTCCGTCGCTCGCGCCGCGACGGGCTCCCCGACAGCGCGAACGGGTGTGCCCCCGCGGATCGCGTCGACGCACTCCTTCACGAAGGCGTGGATGTCGGCCATGAAGCGCTCGCGGGAGTCTTCGCCGCGGGCCATGCGCGCGAGGCGGGCCTCCCAGTTGCCGGTGAGCTCGGGTGAGCGCAGCGCGGGCACCGCAAGCCCGTCGATGAGCGCTTCCCCTTTGGGCGTCGCGGTGACGGCCTTCTTGTCGCGGACCACGTAGCCCCGGTCGAGGAGCGTCTCGATGATCGACGCGCGCGTCGCGGGGGTGCCCAGGCCCGAGTCGCGCATCGCGTCGCGCAGGGCCTCGTCTTCGATGTCTTTACCCGCGGACTCCATCGCCGCGAGGAGCGTCGCCTCGGTGTAGCGCCGCGGGGGCTTCGTCTGCTTCGCCTCCGTCGCGTAGCGCCCATCGAGCCTCTGCCCCTCGGTGAGCGCCGGGAGCGGACCCTGCGGCGCTTCGTCTTCGCCCTCCTTCGCGGCCCGCTGCGGCGGGTCGTCGCCGTCGATGCCCGCGACCTCCTGCCACCCCGCGACCACCCGCACGCGCCCCCTCGCGACGAAGCGGTCGGGCGGCGGAGGCAGCGCGTCGACGAAGCGATCGTCCTCGTCGGCCTTCTCTCCCGCGGACGCGCGCTTCTTCGCGGGCTTCGGTCCGTCGCCCACGCGCACCGTCACCGTCGTCTGGTCGAACTCCGCGTCGGGGAAGAACGCGCCGAGGAACCTCCGCGCCACCATGTCGTAGAGCCGCGCCTCGTCTCCATCGAGCCCGCTCGGGGACTTCGACGTGGGAATGATGGCGTGGTGGTCGCTCACCTTCGCGTCGTCGACGTAGCGACGCGACAAGGGCGGCGCTGTTCGTGCTCTCTCGGCGAAGCCCGCGAGCGCGTTCACCGACGCGAGGGCGCGCAGCACCGAGGGGAGCTCGCTGCGCAGGTCGGTGGAGAGGTGTCGCGAGTCGGTGCGGGGGTAGGTGAGGGCCTTGTGCCGCTCGTAGAGCGACTGGGCGATGGAGAGCGTGCGCGCGGCGGGCCATCCCCAGCGCGCGTTGGCGGTGCGTTGTAGCGAGGTGAGGTCGAAGAGGAGCGGCGGGGGCACGCGCTGGCGCTTTCCCTCGACGGACTCGACCACGGGGGGAGGGCCGTTCGCGCAGCGAGCGGCGATGTCGTCGGCGACGCGCTTCGACGCCACGCGCGAGACGTCATCGAGGGTCCACCGCGCGGTGAAGGGCTGCGCGTCGGGGGCGCGGAGCGTCGCGAGGACCTCCCAGTAGTCGCGCGGGACGAAGGCGCGGATCGACTGGTCGCGGGTCACGACCAGCGCGAGGGTCGGGGTCTGCACGCGGCCGACGGACCAGAGCTCTCCGCCGCCGTTCGCGCGGCCTCGCAC
>JAEYZO010000651.1 GCA_023428035.1 Pseudomonadota bacterium
CCGCTGAACCCCCCGATCAGGCCGACTGCTGGAGCAGGCGCTTCGCGCGCGCCTCGGCGGCGGCGACGATGCGCGAGGCCTCTTCGCCCGGGATGCGCAGCACCGCGCCGAGGCTGTTGATGAGCTCCTTCTCCTGCTCGGTCTGCTCGCCGTCGATGTGCGTGAGCACGACGGCGTGGTTGAGCAGGGTGCGGCGGTCATCGGCGGAGAGGTCGGTGACCGGGACGTCGTTCAGCCCCCGCGGGCTGGCCGCGTACTCGCGCACCGACTCGGCCTCGGACTCGCTCGCGCCGAAGGCGCTGATGAGGGCCTCGATGAGCTCCTTCTCTTCGTCTTGCACCTTGCCGTCGACCCACGCCACCGCGACCAGTGACTTGAGGATCGCCATGTCCTGCTCGTGCATCGCGCTCTTCTCCCGTGAGGTGAAAACCGCCGGAGCCTAACGCAGGCCCCGCGCGCGTTGGAAGCGCCGCCGCGCGTCTCGTCGCACACCCCGGGCGTGTCGCCCCGCACACCCTCCCCCGGGGGTGGAGCGCGTGACCACCGCGGGAATCCCCGCGGGGCACGGCGGCTGCTCTGTCACCCGCCATGCTCTACGCCTGGCTCTCGCTCCTGCCCGTCGCCGCCTCGGCGGGGCTCTTCATCGGCACGCTCCGCCTCGACCGCCGCGCGCGGGGGCCGCTCGCTCAGCCCGGCTCGGCGTCGGGGGCGTAGCGCGCGACCATGGCGGGGATCTCGTCGGCGTCGACGGCCTTGGAGAACAGCCACCCCTGCACGAGGTCGACGCCCACCGCGCGGAGGGACTCGAGCTGCGCGGGGGTCTCGACGCCCTCGGCGAGCACCTCGAGGCCGAGCTCGTGGGCGATCGACACGATGCTGGCGACCACCGACGCGTCGCGCTTGCGCTCCCCCAGCCCCGACACGAACGAGCGGTCGATCTTGAGCTGGTGCACCGGCAGGTCGCGGAGGTACGCGAGGGACGAGTAGCCCGTGCCGAAGTCGTCGATGGCGAGGCGCACCCCCATCGCGGAGAGCCTCCGCACGATGTCTAGCGCGAGGGATCTGTCCTCGAAGAGGGCGCTCTCGGTGAGCTCGACGCAGAGCTGGCCGGGGCCCGTGTCCGAGGCATCGAGCAGCGCCTCGACCTGGCTCGGCAGCGCGGGGGTGAGCTGGTGCGCCGAGACGTTCACCGCGACGTGGAAGCGCGCGGCGTTCCCGAAGGCGGGCACCGCGGGCCGCCTCCCCGCGAAGCGCCGGGGCACGTCTCGTCGCCACGCGCGGCCCTGCGAGAGCGCCGTCTCGAGCACCCAGCGCCCGATGGGGACGATCACCCGGGTCGCCTCGGCGATGGGGATGAAGTCCACGGGTGACACCAGCCCTCGGCCCTCGCGGTGCCATCGGCAGAGGGCCTCGGCGCCCACGACCTCGCCGGTGTGCAGGTCGAAGAAGGGCTGCCACGCGAGTCGCATCTCCCGCCGCTCGACGGCCCGGCGCAGCGCCTGCTCCAGCTCGATGCGACGGAGGAGGCCCGATCGCATGGCGTCGTCGAAGAGCACCACCGCGTCGCGCCCGAGGTCCTTCGCGCGGTACATCGCCGTGTCGGCGTCGCGGATCAGGTTGGTGGGGTCCAGGGCCGCCCCCTCGCCGCGGGTCACCACGCCGATGCTCACCGAGAGCTCGAGCTCCACGCCCTCGACGGAGAAGGGCTCTCGCATCGCGTCTCGGTAGCGGTGCGCCGCGGTCATCGCCCCCTCGGCGTCGACGTCGGCGCACACCACCAGGAACTCGTCTCCGCCGAAGCGCACCACGGCCTCGTTGCCGCGCGAGACCTCGCGGAGCCGTCGCGCCGCGGAGACCAGCAGGGCGTCGCCGAGGTCGTGCCCGAAGCCGTCGTTCACCCGCTTGAAGTTGTCGAGGTCGAGGAACATCACCCCGACGGCCCGCCCCTCCTCCTGGTACGAGCGCAACAGGTCCGAGAGGAAGGTGCGGTTGGGGAGGCCCGTGAGCGCGTCGTGGCGGGCCTCGAAGCGCAGGTTGGCCTCCGCCGCGAGCTGCTCGGTGAGGTCCTCGACGTGGGCGATGAGGTACAGCGACCCTCCGTCGCCGCGACGCGCCACCGAGAGCGACACCTGCGCGGGGATCTGCTTGCCGTCGCGGCCCAGCATCACCGATCGCATCCGACCCTCGTCGCGGTCGGCGCCCCCGAGCGAGTCGAGGAGCTCCATCGCCGACTGAAGGTGGTCGGGCCGGGTCACCATCGCGAGGGAGGTGCCGAGGAGGGCGTCGTTCTCGTAGCCGAGCATCGCGCAGAGCGCGGGGTTGAGCCTCACGAAGCAGCCGTGCTGGTCGAGCAGGCACACCCCGATGGGCGCGCCGTCGAAGGCCGCGCGGAAGAGCTGGTCGGCGTCGCGCTGGTACGACGTCTGAAAGTCCTGTCCGCCCGTCGTCGCTGACGACATCCACGCTCCTCGCAGCACGGTGCTCCTGGTAGCTCAACAGCCCCGATGTCCCGGGCGCAAGTCACCGGCGACGCGGCCCGCCGATTCCGGCGTCAACGCGGCACACCCCCCCACAGCCCCGCACCCGGTCGCGTACTCCCGCAGCCGAAGACGGCGACACTCCCCGCGAGGGTGTCGAACACTCCCTACCCCGAGTGTTGAACACTCCCCTGCCCCAGTGTTGAACACCCCCTCCCCCCCGGTGTCGACACTCTCCGTGAGGGTGTTCGACACTCCCTCCCCCCGGTGTTCGACACTCCCCCGCCCCAGTGTTCGACACCGTGTCCGGGGAGTGTTGGACACTCCTGGGCTGACTCGACGGGTCTTCCTCCGCGGGCGTGTACGTGCTCGACCTCGACGGGCATGGTGTGGCGCTCCGCCACGCGGGGTGTCCGTGGTCCGGGCGGCTACTCTGGGGCGGGCGGGTTGCACGTCGGCTGCGGCGTCTCGCGCCACGCGCCCCCTTCGCAGACGTAGCCCGACGGCTGGCACCCTCCAGTCGGCTGGTAACACTCCATCCCGCTGGGCGCGCAGGGAGCGCCGGCGGTGATCTCTCCACGCGGAGGGCACGCGGGCTCCGGCGGGTTGCGGATCGGAGTCACCGCCTCGGGCTGCGGCGCGGGCTGCGCGGGAGGGTTGCGGGTGGGAGCCACGGGCGCCGGCTCGGGCTGGCTCGCGCACGCGGCAGCGGTGGCGGCGAGGGTGACGACGAAGGCGGGGCGGAGCACTCTCATGGCGCCCGATCCTCGCCGAAGCCAGAGGCCGTAGTCACCCACTGATGGAGGCTCCGCGGGTACCTTCGACACTCCCCTCCGACGTTGAGCGTCGCTCGCCCGCCCCGCACTGAAGTACGGGGCAGGCTTTGACAGTGAAGCCTGCGCGGCGCGCAGGCTCATCGCGGGTTCATCCGTTGGGGTCGAGCGTGGTCGTGCGAGGGCCAGCGATGAGCCCTCGCCTCGCGAGGGCTTCAACCTATGGCCTGCCCCGTACTTCAGTGCGGGGCGGGCGAGCGACGCTTAACGTCGGAGGGAGCTGTTGAAGTTGTGCGCGACATCCGGAAGAACGATCCTCCTGAGACGCTCGACGACGCGCTGGCGCAGATGCGCGCGCTCGACCTGGGCCGCGACCTGCCACCCTGCGACGTGGTGGTGATCTACGAGCCTCGTCACGACGACTTCGACGAGGCGAGCGCGCTCCGCGTCGACGCCGCGCGCCTCGTGTCGGCGGACGCCTACCGCGAACGCTTCGTCGCGCTGATGGCCGCGGGATACCCGTGGATCAACCTCGACCTCGCGGGCGTGTTCGGGGGTCGCTGGGTCGTGTGCGTCGAGCTTCCGCGCGAACCAACGCGCGCGGCACACACGACGGTGACCCTCAGCGGGCCGACGCGCGGCGTGGTGGCTCGCGGGGGGTGGCTGGCGCCCATCGGCGCTTGAGAGAGCGGGCGACGGGCCTACCCCTCGTCGACCTCGTAGCGCGTGAGCTCCTCTCGCACGCGGCGGTCGAGCAGCTCCACCAGCTCGGGGTCGTCGGCCTCCCACTGGTCGGGCACGTCGAGCACCACCACCTCGACCTCGCGCATCGTCGCCCCAAAGCGCTCGCGGAGCTGCTCACGGTGCCGCGACTCCATCACGAAGACCACGTCGGCCCAGAGGAGCATCCGCTCGTTCACCCGCACCCGCGACTGCGGAGAGGTCCCCGCCGAGCGGGCCTCGTGGGCGTCGCCCCAGCCGCGCACCACGCGCTCCGCCGTGGGGCTCCGCCATCGATTGCGCGAACAGATGAACAGAAGCTTCACGGCGCCGCAGTGTCTCCGGCCCCTCCCTCGGGCCGTCAAGCGCGGGGCGCCGTCGACGGAGAGGGGGTAGAGTCTCCCGCCCGCGGCCCACCACGGTCGCGCGAGAGGTGACCGTATGAACGACCATCCCACTACGCCGTTGCACGAGGGCCTCGCGTCGCTCCGCGCGCCCTTCGCGCCGGGCGGCCCCTTCGAGATCGACCGCGAGCGCGCCCGCAAGATCCTCGAGGCCGCCCTCTCCCGCGGCGGTGACGCCGCCGACCTCTTCGCGGAGTTCACCGTCGGGGCCTCGATGGCCCTCGAAGACGGCATCGTGAAGACCGCCACCCGCGGCGTATCGCTCGGCGTCGGCGTGCGCGTGCAGCGCGGTCAGGCCGCGGGCTACGCCTACACCGAAGACCTCTCGTGGGAGTCTCTCCTGCGCGCCGCCGAGACCGCCGCGCAGATCGCCTCGGGCGACGCCCGCGCCGTGGCCGAGGTGCAGGAGCGCACCCGCCACGACCGCTACAAGGTCGACTTCCCCTCGGTGCTCGCGTCGGGGCCAGGCAAGCGCGACCTGTTGATCCGCGCCGACAAGGCCGCCCACGCGGCGGACGCGAAGGTCACCCGCGTGGAGGCCAGCCTCTCGGAGAGCTTCCGCGAGGTGCTCATCGCGACCAGCGAGGGCAGGTTCGTGCGCGACACGCAGCCGATGATCCGCTTCGGCGTGCGGGTGATCGCCGAGGCCGACGGAAAGCGCCAGGCGGGCAGCTCCGGCGGCGGCGGTCGCTACGGGCTGGAGTACTTCGACCTCAAGGACAAGTCCCCCGAGGACCACGCCCGCGAGGCGGCCCGCGTCGCCGTCGCGATGCTCGACGCGCGCGAGGCCCCCGCGGGCGAGATGGACGTCGTGCTCGCCCCGGGCGACTCGGGGATCCTCCTGCACGAGGCCGTCGGCCACGGCCTCGAGGCGGACTTCAACCGCAAGGGCGTGTCGAACTACTCAGGCCGCGTGGGCACCCCCGTCGCGTCGAGCCTCTGCACGGTGGTCGACCGCTCGGACATCGACTTCGGCCGCGGCTCGATCAACGTCGACGACGAGGGCCACGAGGGGACCTCCACCACCCTGATCGAGGGCGGGATCCTCAAGGGCTACCTGCACGACACCTTCTCGGCGCGGCACTTCGGCATCGAGCCGACGGGCAACGGACGGCGCGAGAGCTTCCGCTCGGCGCCGCTGCCCCGCATGACCAACACCCTCCTCCTGGAGGGCCCGCACAAGCACGACGAGATCGTGGCGAGCGTGAAGCGTGGCATCTACGCCACGCGCTTCGGCGGCGGTCAGGTCGACATCGCCTCGGGCGACTTCGTGTTCTCGCTGAGCGAGGCCTACCTCATCGAAGACGGCAAGCTCACCGCCCCCGTGAAGGACGTGAACCTCATCGGCAACGGCCCCGACGCGCTCGGAAAGGTCACCATGCTCGGCGACGACCTGGCGATCAGCGACGGCATCTGGACCTGCGGCAAGGACGGTCAGTCGGTGCCCGTGGGCGTCGGGTGCCCGACCATCAAGATCGCCGGGATGACCGTGGGCGGCACCGCCGTGCAGGGCCGCTGAAGGGTGAAGAGAGAAGACATGGACACCTCGAAGCTTCAGGACCTGGTCGACGACGTGCTCTCTCGCCTGATGAAGGGCGGGGCGAGCGACGCGAAGGTGGTGGCCCGCGCGGGGCAGGACCTCTCGGTGCGGGTGCGCCTGGGTGAGGTCGAGCTGGTGGAGGAGGCCGGCACGCGATCGATCGCGGCGCGGGTCTTCAAGGGCAAGCGCGTGGGCATCGCGTCGTCGAGCGACCTCACCGCCGAGGGCGTGGCGAGGCTGGTGAGCGACGCGCTGGAGCTCGCCGACCTCGCGCAGGAGGACCCGCACGCGGGCCTCCCTGACCCGAGCGAGCTGGCGAGGTCATGGCCCGAGCTCGGCCTCTTCGACCCGGCCTGCGGGGGCGTGCTCGCGGGCGAGGCGGTGGAGCGCGCCCGGCGCTGCGAGCAGGCCGCGCTGGACTTCGATAAGCGCATCACGAACTCCGAGGGGGGCTCCTTCGGGCGCACCGCGGGGGGCTTCGCGATGGCCACCAGCGGGGGCTTCCGCGGTGGCTACAGCGGGAGCTACGCGAGCGTGTCGGTGTCTCCCGTCGCCGCCGACGAGGGCGGAAAGAACCGCACGGCGGGCTACTGGTCGGCGCGGCGACAGCTCGCGCGCCTCGAGGACGAAGCCGCGGTGGGCCGCGAGGCCGCGAGGCGCACGGTGGCGCTCCTCGGCGCGAAGAAGGTGCCCACGCAAGAGGCCCCGGTGGTCTTCGACCCCGACGCGGCGCGCTCGCTCCTCGGGGCCTTCGCGGGCTGCGTGACGGGAGACGCGATCTACCGCCGGTCGAGCTACCTCCTCGACCTGATGGGTCAGTCGGTGGCGAGCCCGCTGGTGACCCTCATCGACGACCCCCTGCTGCCGGGGGGCCCTGGCTCGCGGCCCTTCGACGGTGACGGGCTCGCGGCGCGGCGCAACGTGGTGGTCGAAGACGGGGTGCTGAAGACCTGGCTCCTCGACGCCTACGCGGCGCGGCGGCTGGGCTTGAAGTCGACGGGCAGCGCCGCGGGCTCGACGGGGACGGGCGCGGGCGTGTCGAACTTCTTCTTGAAGCCGGGGGCGAGCTCCCACGCGGAGATCATCCGGACGACGAAGCGCGGGCTCTACGTCACGGCGATGATGGGCTTCGGCTTCAACGCGGTGACGGGTGACTTCTCCCGCGGCGCCGTGGGCTGGTGGATCGAGGACGGCGAGCTCGCGTTCCCCGTGAGCGAGGTGACGATCAGCTTGAACTTCAAGGACCTGTTTGGTTCCATCGACGCGGTCGGCGACGACCTCGACCTGAAGTCCGGCGTCGCGTCTCCCACGATCCGCGTGTCGCGCATGACCATCGCCGGCAGCTAGGCACCCAAGGCACCCACGCACCTCGCATGGCCCTCGCGCTCGAAACCCACGCCGCGAGGCTCCCCGAGCTCGGCGGCCCCCCCGGCGAGGCGTGGGTGCTCTTCGAGGTCCGCGGCGCCCCCGAGCCCGACGCCGAGGAGGTCACCGTCGCCCGCGCGCCGCTGTTCCTCACCCTCGCCATCGACGCGTCGAGCTCGATGCGCGGGCCCCGCTTCGCCCTCGCGCTCCAGGCCACGCGTCAGGTCATCGACACCCTGGGCCCGTCTGACCGCCTCGCGGTGGTCACCTTCGACCGCCACGCCCGCCTCGCGCTGAGCCCGGTGAGCCTCGACGCCAAGGGCTGCGCCGACGCGCGGCACGCCCTCGACCGGCTCTCGACGGGCATCGGCACCAACCTCGACGCGGGCTGGCGCGAGGCCGCCGACGCGCTCCTCCGGGTGGCCGTGCCGGGCGCGCTGCGTCGGGTGCTGCTGCTCTCCGACGGCTACCCCTCGCGCGGAGAGACCCAGCGCGACGTGCTGCGGGCCCGCGTGGCCGAGGGTCGCGCGCGCGGCGTCGAGACCTCGGTGGTGGGCATCGGCGACGGCATCGACGAGGGTCTGTGCGCGCTCCTCGCCGAGGCGGGCGACGGGCGCTTTCACTACGTGAGGGACGAGGGCGCGATCGGCGACGCGGTGGCGGCCGAGGTCGAGGGCGCGAAGAACCTCGCCGCGAGGGACGTCTCGCTGATGCTCCAGCTCACGCCGAGGGTGGAGCGGGCCGAGGTGATCCAGCGCTTCGCGTGCAGGCCCGTGGGGGCGACCCTCGACGTGCGGCTCGGGGCGGTGGGCCGCGACGCCCCGCGCAGGGTGCTCGCCGCGGTGAAGCTGAAGGACGGCACCGCCGACGCGATGATCGGGATCGCCCTCGCCCAGGGTCAGCGAGCGTCGACGCTGCCGCCACGCTCCGCCGCGCCGACGCGGCCGGGCTTCGCGCTGGGCAAGTGGCCCGAGAGCGTCGACGACGCGAGCCTCGACCGCACCGAGGCCGTCACGGTGATGCTCGACGCCGACGGGGGGTCGACCGAGGCCCGCCGCCGCGTGGCCTGGGAGCTCCTCGCGCACCGCACCCTCGCCGAGGTCCGCAGCGCGTGGGACGCGTTGGACGCCGGGGACCGAGACGCCGTGCTCCGCCGCCTCGACCGCGCGCGGGCCCTGCGTCGGCTGCTGGTCGAGCGCGGCC
>JAEYZO010000701.1 GCA_023428035.1 Pseudomonadota bacterium
TGATGGACCTCTTCGACCGCGCGAAGCCCGCCCCCGAGACGGCGTCCACCGAGGGGGCCGCGCCCGACGCGCCGCTCCCTGACCGGGTGCGACCGCGCACCCTCGACGAGCTCGTCGGCCACGACGCCGTGCTCGGCCCCGACACCCCCCTCGGCCGCGCCGTGCGCAACGACCGCGCGCCCTCGATGATCCTCTGGGGCCCGCCCGGCGTCGGCAAGACCACCGTCGCCCGCGCCATCGCCGCGCACTCCTCCGCGCGCTTCGTGGCCCTCTCCGCGGTGCTCGCGGGGGTGCCCGAGCTGCGTCAGGTCGTCGCCCGCGCCGAGCACGAGCGCTCCCTCGGAAAGCGCACCGTGCTCTTCGTCGACGAGATCCACCGCTTCAACCGCGCCCAGCAGGACGCGCTCCTCCCCCACGTCGAGGCCGGCACCGTGACCCTGGTGGGGGCCACCACCGAGAACCCCTCCTTCGCGGTGAACGCCGCGGTGCTCTCCCGAGCGCGGGTGGTGCGCCTCGAGGCGCTCACCGAGGAGAGCGTCACCGCCCTCCTGCGCCGCGCGCTCGAGGACGCCGAGCGGGGCCTCGGCGCGCTAAAGGTCGCCGTGAGCGACGAGCTCCTCGGGGTGATCGCGCGCTGGGCCGACGGAGACGCGCGCAGGGCGCTCTCGCTCCTCGACTACGTCGCCCGCGAGGCCAGCGCCGAGGGCAAGCCCGAAGCGACCATCGACGACGTCGAGGCCGCGACGCGGGACAAGTCCCTCCGCTACGACAAGGGCGGCGAGGAGCACTACAACCTCGCGAGCGCGTTCATCAAGAGCCTGCGCGGGAGCGACCCTGACGCCGCCCTCTACTGGGCCCTGCGCATGATCGAGGCCGGCGACGACCCGCGCTTCGTGCTGCGCCGCATGATCATCTTCGCCAGCGAAGACATCGGCCTCGCCGACTCGCGCGCGCTCGAGATCGCCGTCTCAGCGGACCGCGCCTTCGAGCGCCTGGGCCTCCCCGAGGGCCTGATCCCCCTGTCGCACGCGGTGATCTACCTGGGCGTCGCGGCGAAATCGAAGGCGGCCTACAACGCCCTGCGCGCCGCGCAGGAGGCCGTGAGCGCGAAGGGAGCGCTGCCCGTGCCCATGAAGCTCCGCAACGCGCCGACGAAGGCGATGAAGTCCTGGGGCTACGGAGAGGGCTACCGCGACCCGCACGCCGACGCCGCGGGCTTCTCCCCCGAGCGCTACCTGCCTGAGGCGCTGGGGGAGGCGACCTTCTACGAACCCACCAGGCACGGCACCGAGGCGAAGGTGGCCGAGCACCTCGCCCGGCTGCGGGAGCGGGCGCGGCAGGGGCGGTGACGACGTTGAAGTGGCGGCGGTTCAGGCGAAGGGGATAGAGTCCGTCGCGAGCGATGAGCGACGCCCCCACGCCGCTGCGCCTGGGACGCTACTCGGTGGTGCAGCGACTCGGCGCCGGGGGCATGGCCGAGGTCTTCCTCGCGCGCTCGCGCGGGGCCGAGGGGGTCGACAAGGCCCTGGTCGTCAAGCGCATCCTCCCGGAGTACGCCGAGAACCCGCACTTCCGCGCGATGTTCATCGACGAGGCGCGGGTGGCGCTGCGGCTCAACCACCCGAACGTCGTGCAGGTGTACGGCTTCGAGAGCGACGGCCCGACGCTCCTGCTCATCATGGAGCACGTCGACGGGCCCGACCTCGGGCTCCTCAACGCCACCGCGCGCAGGGTCGGCGACCCGATCTCGCCGCCCGTCGCGGCGTACATCGCCCGCGAGGTCGCGCGGGGGCTCCACTACGCCCACGAGCGCACCGACGACCAGGGCCGCCCGCTGGAGATCGTGCACCGCGACGTCTCCCCCACGAACGTGCTGCTCTCCTACGAGGGCGCCGTGAAGCTCGGGGACTTCGGCATCGCGCACGCGCGCTCGGCCTCGTTCCGCGAGGAGGGGCTCGTCCAGGGCAAGTACGGCTACATGGCCCCGGAGCAGGCGCGGGGCGAGCGCGTCGACCGCCGGGCCGACCTGTGGGCCCTCGGGATCCTCCTGGGCGAGGTGCTCATCGGCAGGAGCTGGTTCGCCGGGGTGAAGAGCGCCGAGGCCCTGCTCGACCGGGTGCGTCGGGCAGACATCCCCGACCCCGAGGAGGTGCTCGCCGACGCCCCCGCCCCCTTGCGCGAGCTGGTGGCGCAGTGCCTCCAGGCGCACCCCGCCGACCGCTTCGCCTCGGCCAAGGACGTCTCCCTCGCCCTCACCCGCTACCTCCACGCCCTCGAAGACCCCGCCGACGCCCTCGCGCTGGAGCAGGTGGTCGCGCGCGTGCTGCCGCGCAAGGCCCCGCCCGTGGCGCCGCGGATGTCGTCGCGCCCCCCTCCGCCCCTCGGCGCCGCTCCGCCCGCGCCCTCGCTCTCGGACATCGCCAGCGTCGACCCCGGGCCCACCATCGCCGGCTTCGACCCCGCGGGGGCGGTGACCCTGCCCGAGATGCTACTCCAGCCCGACGCGCCCGCGCCCCGCGCGCCGCGCATCGAGGCCGTGGCGGCGGTGCGAGAGCGCGCCCACGTCGCGGTCATCGCGGGCAGGCTCACCATCGGCGTCGCCTCGGCCGAGGCCCGCGCGCTCCTGGCCCTCGTCGACGCCCTCGCGTTCAAGGCCGACGCCACCCTCGAGTGGCACGGCGACGAGAGCTTCACCCTGGTGGTCGGCGCGCTCCGCCCTCACGTCGACGACGCCCTGCGCGCCGCGCGCCTCGCCCTCGACATCGTCGACGCCGCGCGCTCCTTCGCCGTCGACGCCGAGAC
>JAEYZO010000783.1 GCA_023428035.1 Pseudomonadota bacterium
GCCCCAGCACCACCGCGGCTCCCAGCAGCGGGAGCGCGGGCACCGGGCGCTGGAGGGTCATCGCGAGCATCCCCGACGCGGCGAGGCCGAGGAAGACCAGCGCCGCGGCGCGCTTCATCGGGAGGCCGAAGCGGGCGACGGCGGCGAGGTAGAGCGCGGCGAAGGCGACGTCGGCGAAGCCGATGACGGGGTGCGGGGCGGTGTCTCCCGGGGGCACGACGCTCACCGTGAGCAGACGGAGGAGCGCCGGGTTGCGCGTGACGGCGCGGGTGGGGCCCGACGGTGAGGTCACGGACCAGAGGTCCATCGCGGAGGAGACGAGGAAGACCGCGGGGAGGTGGCCGATGGACTCCACGCGGCGTCCGACGAGGGAACCGACGCAGAGGGAGACGAGCGCGAGGCCGAGGGAGCCCGAGAGGCCCGACAGCCGCGGCGTGAGGACGAGCGAGAGCGCGACGAGCAGCGCGCCGACGAGGGCGACGCGGGCGGCGACGCGGGGCTCGCAGAGCCAGCCCGAGGGAGAGAGCGCGGCGCAGAGGGCGATCGCGACGGAGCAGGCCCCGAACGCGACGGCGAAGGACGCCCACGGAGAGAGCGCGACGTGCGGCGAGAGGACGGCGAGGATCGCGAGGGGTGTGAGCAGACCGAGCGCGGCGAGCGCGAGGCGGCGCAGCGACGGAGACAGCGGCATCGAGGCGAGAGGGTACCGCGCGCGTCGACCGGGGCTTCAACCCGAAGTCGTCGCCCTCACTTCTTCTCGTCGGGCTTCTTCTCGTCGGGCTTCTTCTCCTTCTCCTTGCGGGCGGCGGTCCTGCGGTCGCGCGCGAAGGCGCTCGTCGACAGCCGGGCCACCTCGGGGTGCTCGCGGAACACCCACCGCGCCGCCGAGCGCACGCGGCGCATCCGCTCCATCAGCAGCGCGGCGAGCCCGTCGCGCAGGGCCCGCTGCTTGTCGCTCTCGGCGCCCCTCTGCGCGCGCTCCGCCGGCGTGGGGATCTTCTGCAGCTCCGCCGCGAGGGCGCGCGCGTCGTCGATCACCTTGGTGTCGAAGCCCCCCATCGCGGCGAGCCCCTTGCGGTGCGTCGAGGCCAACGCGGCGAAGTTGATCAGCGCGGCCGCGAGCGCGTCGTGGGCGCCAGTGTCGGCGTGCGTCGCGCGGAGCGTCGCGAGCTGCGCGTCGCGCTCGTCCTCGACGTCGTCGTCGAAGAGGTAGTCGAGCGCGCGGACGAGCTCCGAGTGGGTCTTCTCGGCCTTCGCGCGCACGTCGCTCGACGGGGGCGGAGCGCTCGCGAGGAGGTACGCGGACTGCGCGGTCTCGGCGAGGTGCTTCAGCTCCTCGATCTCGTCGGCGATGGCGAGGGAGATCCGCGAGGCCACGGTGCTCAACCCCGGGCGGGCGGCGCGAGGGTCTCCCTCGACGGGGTCCCAGTGGTTGCGGACGAAGCGGGCCACGTCGGCGGCCTCGCCCATGAGCACCGACCACGGAACGCCCGGGCGCGGCGCGTCGAGGGGGACCTTCGCGGCGGCGGCCTCCCACTTCGCGCGGGCCTTCTCGCTCGGCGCGGTGGAGGGCTTCTCCGTCGGGGGGGTGTCCTTCTTCGCGGGCTTCTTCTTCACGGGTTTCGTCATCGCGCTCCCTCCTTCACGGCGGCAGGCGTGTCCTACGCGGGGTCCCCCCTGTCCTGGACGGGCGCACCCGTGTCCTACACGGGGTCTCCGGTGTCCTGGACGGGCTCACCCGTGTCCTACACAGGATTTCCCGGACTCAACGCCCACCAATGGCAGGAACGACGCTACCGCCGCGGAGAAACACCCGTCGATAGGGAGTTTCCCGTATGCGCCATGTGTGGAACCGTAGGATTGGTGCGTGAGGGCACTGTGCGGTGTTCAGGGAGGTAGGCGCTGGAGACGACAAACGCCGATCGACCCTCTGACCTCTACAGGTAGCCGCCGACCGCGACGATCACCGCGTCACGCCCGCCGTCACCGACCGTGAAATACACGTAGCGGTTCGACGTGCCGATCCTCCTGCGAAAGGCGCGCATCGAGGGCGGCAGGATCGTTTGCGCGTCGTCGGGTGTGGGGAGCGTCTCCACGGCTTCCATCGCGCGGAGCGTGCGCTGCAACGCCGCGCGCTCGTGCGCGTCGAGGTGCGTGGCGCCGCGAAAGAACCGCTGCGAGTACCTCAGCGCGGCCACGGAGCAGGAGCCTCACCGTTCAACCACGCGCAGACCTCGTCGGTGGTTGCGTCGGTGACGGTGTCGTCGCCCGTCAGGTGCTCCAACCCAGCAGGCACGGGCACGAGCTGGTACTGCCCCGGCGGCACCTCGGGGAGCTCCTCAGGCAGGTCACGCCCGTTCCAACGGATGATCCGCACCCGCGGCGGGTGAGGCTCCTTCGGTCTCTGGCGTGACGGCTCGCCCATCTGAGCGAACGTACCACCACCTCGGGTCAGTGCGCGTCCCCGTCCCCTCACCGCCGCCCCGCCTCGATCCAATCGGGCTCCAGCCCCGTCGCCGCGCGCACCCCCGCGAGGGCGCGCTCCCACGCCGCCTGCTCCGTCGCGAACGCCGCCCGGCCCTCGCGCTGCCACCAGCGTCGGTACGGCGCCGCGGTGCTGTCGGGCTCCGCCCCCGGCGCCGCGTGCGTCGGGCTCGGATCAGGCTCCAACCCCGGGGCCATCCCCAGCACCACCAGCGAGGTCACCGCGTTGCGGCGGATCACCTCGGGCTCGCTCGGGTCCAGCAGCGCGGCGAGCGCGGGCACCACCCTCCGGTCGCGCCAGTTGCGTAAGCGCCCCGCCATCATGTGACGCAGGTGCGGGTGCCGCGCGTGCTGCTGCATCGCGAGCTCCAGGTCCGCCGGGTCGGCGAGCTCCGAGAGCGCGATGAAGGCCTCGGTGATCACCTGCGCGTCGCGGGAGCGCGAGAGCACGCCCCGCCAGAACGCGCGCAGCTCGCGGGTGGGCCCGTGACGCGAC
>JAEYZO010000859.1 GCA_023428035.1 Pseudomonadota bacterium
GGTGTGAGGGTGACGCGCGCGGCGGGCGCGAAGGGGCCTCGGTCGACGAGCGCGACGGCGGGGTCGTCGGGGGTGCACGAGAGCTCGTCGGGGGTGACCGGAGGCGCGATGGAAGTGATGGGCGCGAAGATCTCAGGGAGGCGCTCGCGGGCGAGGCCGAGGTCGAGGGTGTCTCCGAGGAGGAGGATGGCGTCGCGGCGTGAGAGGGCGCGCTGCGCGGCGTCGACGAGGGCGTCGAGGGAGGGGTCGGGCTCGCCGCGGAGGAGGGGCATCCCGAGGGCGAAGACGTCGCGAGAGAGCGGGATGACCTCGGGAGGGTTGTCATCAACGGTGACCACGGGGCCGGGGGCGTAGTCGTAGGCGAGGCGGCGGGTCCCGCCGAAGGCCGAGGAGAGGGCGAGGCCGAGGGCGTGGGCGTGCTGGAGCTCCGCGGGGTGGCCGGTGGGCTGTCGGGCCGCGACGCGGACGCGCTGCGCGTGCGGCGCGGCGGAGAGGTCTTCGCGGTCGCGCGCGTCGGTGGGGAGCTGGAGGGTCGGGTCGAGGTCGCAGGAGTACAGCCGCTGCGAAGGGTCGTCGCGCACGCGGTCGAGGAGGGGCGCGAGCGGCGCGAGGAGGTCGAGCACGCGCCGCGCGCAGAGCTCGACGAAGCTTAGGGCTGTGTGGTCGGGCGGGAGGGCGAGGGCCTCTCCGACGCGGAGCCAGCGCCACCGCCCCGAGGCGTCGGTGACGGGCACCGCGGGCGGAAACGCGTCGAGGACGTGGGACTGCTCGCGCTGCGCGAGGCAAGAGGCGAGGTCGCGGTTGGGGGAGAAGAGCCCGACCCAGAGGCGCGCGGAGGGTGCGTTCACGTCGCGCCCTTCGGTGGCGAAGAGCTGGAGGCCGAGGCGCTCGGTGAGGGGGCCGAGGGTCCAGCTCGCGAGGCGGGGTGCGTGGATCGACGGCGCGGTGGGGGTGAGCACGATCGCGTCGGGGTCGAGCGTCGCGACGCAGTACGCGACGCCCTCGGCGAAGGAGCGGGTCCACCGCGCGCGGGGGGCGCGGGTGAGGCCGCTGTCGCGGGCGGCGCGCAATCGCCACACCGCGGAGGGGAAGCGCGCGGTGAGTGCGATGACCTCGGCGTCGGGGGTCGGGGACGACGCGCGAGAGAGGGCCGCGGGGTGTCGGGAATGGAGCCACGCGACGAGGGCCCCAGCGCGGGCGTCGCCGCCGAGGCGGGCGCTGAGCGACTCCAGCGCGGTGAGGGCGAAGCGCGCGGAGGGGGTGTCGGGTGCGCGATCGTTGAGGTCGCGGAGGAGCGCGTCGGCGAGGTCTCCCCAGCGCGCGCGACACACGACGTCCGTGTCGGGTGTCACCCGCGGGGGACGTCCGTCGGGGGTGAGGAACACCAGCGCGCGCTTCGCGTCGGGGTACGCCTCGCGGGCCCAGCGGAGGTAGTCCGCGGTCTGGTCTTCGCCCTCGTCGGCGTCGAGCTTGTCTTCGATCACCAGCACCCAGCGGGCGCCGTCGGCCTCGCTCCATCGGGCGACGAGGTCCGGCGCGCGGGCGTTGCCGCGGAGCGCAGTCCCGTAGCGAGCCTCTCGGGTGACGGTGACCGACGCGGGCTCGATCTCACCGAGCGTGGGCGCTCGGGTGAGCGTCGCGCCGGGCAGCGGGTCGAAGGCCGCGAGGCAGGCGCGGGCGAAGACCTCCAGCGGTCGCGCGCCGAAGGGGTGCGCGTCGGGGCCTCGGGTCGGGTCGAGGAGCCACGCGAGGAGCCGGGTGTGCGGGCGCTCCTGCCGCGAGACGCCGAGCACGCCGAGGGGGTCGAAGGGGACTCCGAGCGCGTCGAGGGCCGCGAGGTCTGGGTCCGAGGCCAGCGCGTCGAGGGCCTCGCCCCACGGTCGAGGCGGCTTCATCGGACGCACTTCGTAGCAGAATCCGTCGCCGCCGAGCCTGCGGACGTGGCATCGCTCGGGGCCTATGCGCTGGGCCCAGATGCTGATCTTCCTCGCGGTGCTGGTGGCGATCACCGCGGGGCTCCACGCCTTTCTCTGGCAGCAGCTCGTGCGGGCGCCGGGCTGGAGCGTCGAGGTCACCCGCTGGGCGACGCGGGGCGTGTGGGCCCTCGCGGCGACGATCCCGCTGTCGCTGCTCTTGATGCGCGCGCTCCCTCGCCCGGTGGCGATGGGCTTCGCGTGGGTGGCCTACGTGTGGATGGGCCTCGCGTTCTTCTTGTTCTCCTTCCTGCTGGTGGGGTGGGCGGTGAAGGTCGTCGCGGTGGCGGTCGACCCCTCGCGGCGAGAGCTGCTCTCGCGGTTGCTCGCGGGCGGCGCCGGGCTCGCGGCGCTGGCGACGGGCGTGGTCGCGGTGCGGGTCGCGCTCGACCGGGTGGCGGTGAAGACCGTGCGGGTGACGCTGCCGAAGCTGCCCGCGGCCTTCGAGGGGATGTCGATCGTGCAGCTCACCGACGTTCACGTCGGGCCCACCATCGGCAAGGGCTTCATCGAGGGGCTGGTGGAGCGGTGCAACGCGCTCGACCCCGACGTGGTGGTCATCACGGGCGACCTCGTCGACGGCTCGGTGGCCGAGCTGGGCGAGCACGTCGCGCCGCTGCGCGGGCTGCGCGCGCGTGAGGGCGTGTACTTCGTGACGGGCAACCACGAGTACTACTCGGGGGTCGACGAGTGGCTGGCCTTCCTCACGGCGATGGGGGTGCGGGTCTTGCGCAACGAGCGCGTGGAGCTCACCCGCGACGGCGCGAGCGTCGACCTCGCGGGGGTCGACGACTGGTCGGCGCGTCGGTCTGGGGTCGAAGGTCACAGGCCCGACCTCGAGGCGGCGTTGCGCGGACGGGACGAGTCGAGGGCCGTGGTGCTCCTCGCGCACCAGCCGAAGGCCGTTTCGCAGGCGGCCGCGAAGGGTGTCGACCTGGTGCTCTCGGGGCACACCCACGGCGGGCAGATCTGGCCCTGGAGCTACCTGGTGAAGCTCGACCAGCCGTACCTCGCGGGGCTGCACCGCGAGGGGCCGACGCAGGTGTACGTGAGCGAGGGCACGGGGTACTGGGGCCCGCCCATGCGGCTGGGCACGCACGGAGAGATCACCCGGGTGCTGCTCTCGCGGGCATAAGTCTGGATCGCGGTTGACACGTCGCCCGCGTCGCGCGAGGGCGTGTGTCCGTGGACGCCGTCCTGCTTCTTTCAGCGTCGGAGCTCGCCCGGCGCGTTCGTACCCGCGAGCTCGGCTCGCGCGCCATCGTCGAGGCCCACATCGCCCACGCGACGAAGGTGAACCCCTCCCTCAACGCCATCGTCGCCGATCGCTTCGCGCAGGCGCGGGCCGAGGCCGACGCCGCCGACGTCCGCGTGCGCGAAGGGACGGACGACCTCCCGCCCTTTCACGGCGTGCCCTGCACCATCAAGGAGTGCTTCGCGCTCGAGGGGATGCCCTGGACCGCGGGGCTCCTCTCGCGCAAGGGCACCCTCGCCGACAGAGACGCTCCCGCGGTCGCTCGGATGCGCGCCGCGGGCTTCATCCCCCTCGGGGTGACCAACACCTCCGAGCTCTGCATGTGGATGGAGTCGACCAACAGGGTCTACGGCCGCACCTCCTCGGCCTACGACCCGCGACGCACCGCCGGCGGAAGCTCCGGCGGAGAGGGGGCCATCGTGGGCGCGGGAGCCTCTCCCGTCGGCCTCGGCAGCGACATCGGCGGCTCGATTCGTATGCCGGCCTTCTTCAACGGCGTCTTCGGCCACAAGCCCAGCGGGGGGCTGGTGCCCGGGGCGGGGCAGTTCCCCGTGGCGACGGGTCGCGCGCGACGGATGCTCTCCACGGGCCCGCTCACCCGCCACGCCCGCGACCTCATGCCCGTCTTGCGCCTCCTCGCGGGCGCGCACGACGTCGACGACTGCGAAGAGATCGCGCTGCGCGACCCCGACGCCGTCGACCTCCGCGAGGTGACCGTGTGGGACGTGCGCGACGACGCGAGCGTGGGCCGCGTCGAGCGCGCGCTCCTCGACGCGCAGGAGTCCGCGGTGACGGCCCTCTCTCGCCGGGGGGCGCGCGTGAAGCGGGCGTCGCTCCCGGGGATGCGCGAGGCGTTCTTCCTCTGGAGCGCGGCGATGCACGCGTGGAACGAGACCTCCTTCGCATCGCTGATGCGACCCGAGAGCCCCCTCGGCGCGTGGGAGGCCCTCCGCGAGATCCCCCGCGCCCTGCGCGGTCGCTCTCCGTGGACGGTGCCCGCCCTCGGGCTCGTCGTGGGAGAGGTCTTGCCCGACAAGCTCCCGAAGCTCACGGCGAGGAGCCTCGACGCGATCGAGCGCCTGCGCGGCGAGGTCGACGGCCTGCTGAGTGATGGCGGCGTGCTGCTCGCGCCCTCGCACACCCGCGTCGCGCCGCTGCACCACACGCCCCTCGCGACCTTCTTCGACGCCGGGCTCACGGGGGTCTTCAACGTGCTCTTCCTGCCCGTCACGCAGGTGCCGCTGGGGCTCGACCGACGGGGCCTTCCCACGGGCGTGCAGGTGGTGGGCGCGCACGGCGAGGACCACCGCACCATCGCCGTCGCGCAGGCCCTCGAAGACGCGCTCGGCGGCTGGGTGCCGCCCCCGCGGTGGGCCTGAGGCCCTCGTGCGGCTGATCCTCGCGTCGACCTCGCGCTACCGCCGCGAGCTGATGGAGCGACTGGGTGTTCCCTTCGAGTGCGTCGCTCCGCCCTTCGACGAAGAGCGCGCGAAGGCCGGGTTGATGTCTCTGCCGGTGCCCGAGCGCGCGCTGCGCCTCGCCGAAGGAAAGGCCCTCTCGGTCAGCGCGCTGCACCCCGACGCGCTGGTGATCGGCTCGGATCAGATCGCGTCGATCGACGGAGAGGCGCTGAGCAAGCCCGTGACCCGTGAGCGCGCGGTCGAGCAGCTCACCTGCCTCGCGGGGAGGGAGCACTCGCTCGTCACCGCGGTGGTGGTCTCGCACGGCGCGAGCGGGCGCGTGGAGTCGTCGGTCGACCAGCACCGGATGGTGATGCGCGCTCTCTCTCCCGAGGCCATCGCGCGCTACGTCGACCGCGACGCGCCCCTCGACTGCGCGGGCTCGTACAGGGTGGAGTCGCTGGGGATCTCGCTCTTCGAGCGGGTGGCGGGCGACGACTTCACCGCGGTGATCGGGCTGCCGCTCACCCGCGTCGCCGCGACGCTCGCGCGCTTCGGGGTGGAGGTGCCCTGAGGCCCGTCACCTGCTTCGCGGAGTCGTTGCAAACCGGAGACGCTCGTTCCTATCCTCGCGGACCCATAGCTCCATGCTCACACCAACCGTCGACCTGGGGAGTCGGCACTCCCTCTCCGCGCTGGCGGTGACGCTGGCGCTCACTCTCCACGCAGCCCCCTCGCGCGCGCAAGACGCCTACCGCGCCCTCGTCGACGAGGCCGTGCAGGAGTACGACCTCGGCCACTACACCGAGGCCCTCGCCCGCTTCGAGCGCGCGTACGCCATGCGGCCCTCGGCGCGCCTGCTCCGTGGGATGGCGAAGGCCCGCTTCGAGCTGCGGCAGTACGCGCTGTGCCTCGACGCCGCCGAGGCCGCCCTCGCGCGCCCCGAAGACCTCACGCCCGCGATGATCAACGAGCTCCAGCAGCTCCGGGCGAGGGTCTGGGGCTACGTGGGCACCGTGAGCTTTCAGGTCACGCCGTGGAACGCGACGGTCACCCTCGACGGCCGCGAGGTCGCGCCCGACCGCAGGTCTCAGCCCATGCGCGTCGACGTCGGGAGCCACGAGGTCGTCGTGTCGTCGCCGGGCTACCAGAGCGCGAGGCGCACCCTCGAGGTCAGCTCCGGCGGCCGCAGCGACGTGATGGTGATCGCGCTCCACGCGGGCGGCGCGAGCCCCGTGCCCTGGATCGGCGCCGCCCTGGGCGTGCTGGGCCTGGGCGGCGCGGTGGGTTCGGCCCTCTGGATGGTCGACCGCACCGACGCCGTCGACCGGTGCCAGGTGGCCTTCGATCAGGGCGCGCGCTGCGCGAACGCCGAGGCGCTCGCCTCGGAGCGCGACCTCGCGATCGTGGCCCTTGTCGGGTCGGGAGTCGTAGCCGTCGCGGGCGCGATCACCTTCGGGCTCGGCCTGCGGGCCTCACGGAGCTCGGCGCCTGCCGCGAGCGTCGCGGGCGCGCCCACCGTGGGCGGCGGGTTCTGCGCGGGGGCGATCCGGTGGTGAGCGCGCGGGGACGGATCGGCCTCGCGGCGCTGGCCCTGGCGCTCTCGGCGCGGTGCAGCGACCCGATCATCATCGAGGACACGGCGCGCGGTTGTGGCAACCGCATCGACGACGACGGAGACGGGCTGGTCGATTGCAACGACCCCGACTGCGTGCGCTCGGGCGTGTGCGAGTCGGGCCCGGCGGCGTGCACCGACGGGCGAGACAACGACCGCGACGGACAGATCGACTGCCAGCAGGCGACCTGCGTCGCGGGGGGGCACTGCGACGCGGCCGAGGCGATGTGCTCCACCGTGCCTCAGGGGGGGTGCCTCACGGGTCAGGGCTGCTACGCGGCCGTGCAGGGCGGCACCGGCGACCTGACGCTCACCTGCCGCGTCGCGGGCCGCGGGCAGACCGGCGACGAGTGCGACATTGTGGCCATCGCCGCGCTCGGCCCGCAGGGCGCGCACCCCTGCGGCGCGGGCCTGGGCTGCTTCGTCACCAGCGCGCAGGTCGGAGCCTGCACGCCCATCTGCATGACCGACGCGGACTGCCCACCGGGCGCTCTCTGCCTGCCCGACGGTCGGCCCGCCGGCCGACCCGGGTCGTGCACGGTGTCGTGCAACCCGATCTCGGGCGGCGGGTGCAACGGAGCGGGCCTCGCGTGCCGGTCCTTTCACGAGCTGATCGGGGCCTCGCTGGCCAACGGGGGCGGTCGGTTTACGTGTACCGCGGCGAGCAACCGGGCGGGCCTCGCGCGCGTCGGTGACCCCTGCGACGACCCGGCCCCCGCGAGCTCGCCGACCTCGCGCGTGTGCGGCGCCGGGTCGGTGTGCGTCCCCGGCGCCGGGGGCGCGACCTGCCGCGCGAGCTGCCGCGTGAGCAACCCCGAGTGCCCCGGCGGCCGCGGGTGCACCCCGCGATACTCGGGAGACCGCCCGTCGGCGTTCATGTCGACGACCCTCGGGTACTGCGACTGATACCGACACGCCGGCGAGGGCCGCTCAGACGCGCTCCCACGCTTCGGCGTCGAGGTCGGGGAAGCTCAGCTCGCACGCGCCAGGGTCGATGCCCGCGAGGTGGGCCATCCCGTTGCGGTCGAGGCTGCCCTCGCGCAGCGAACCGTCTGGGAGCCGCAGGCGGTAGCGCGCGCCCGCGACGGGGCGAGGGGGGTCGTCCTCGTCGATGAGCCGCACGGTGATCCACGTCTTCGCGTCGAGGTCGTCGTCGCTCGCGCGCCCGGGTCGTGGAGGGCTCGTCGGTGCATCGGGCACGAGCTCGATGACCCGCGGCGCGCGACGCCACGCCGCGACCCGCCCCACGAAGAGCGCACGCTGGAGCACGGACAGCGCCTCGAGCTCGCTCGCGGGTCGAGCCCCGAGCGCGGCGCACACCTCCCAGAGCGCCGACCGCGCGACGCCGCCGAAGGGAGCCGCCGGGAACCACTCCGCCGCGGCGCGCGAGGCCTGCCGCGGCGGGAGCTTCGCGCCCACCCGCTCGGAGGAATCGTCGGCGCCGAGCGTGAGCTCGACCTCGCCCCAGACCCCCGGCACCCGCCACGCGCTCTTCATCGAAGCGCGCCGAGCGTCGCGCCGCCACGCGCCGGCGTCAACGCGGTCGAGGCCCTTGACGACACCTCGCCGCTCGCACTTCGATACCGCCCTGATGGGGACGACGAACGACGGCGCAGAGGGCTTCGTCCACCGCGTGCGACAGGGCGAGACCACCGAGGGCCTGGCCGACGCGCACGGTCACTTCTGGGAGACCCTGTGGGAGCACCCCCGCAACGCCGCGCTGCGCGCGCTGCGCCGCGACCCGAACATCCTCGCCGAGGGCGACGAGCTCTTCGTGCCGCCGCGGCGGCCGCGGGTCGAGCGCTGCGACACCACCCGGGTGCACACCTTTCGCCGCAAGGGCGTGCCGTCGCGCTTCGAGCTGCGCTGCCTCGACCTGCGCGGCGAGCCCAGGGCGGGCGAGCCCTACACCCTGCGCGGCGACGACGGCTTCGCGCGCGAGGGCGCCCTCGACGGAGACGGCTGGCTGAAGGTCAGCGTGCCGCCCTCGACGCGCACGATAGAGCTCACCCTCGGCGACGGAGACGCGCCCGAGACCATGACCCTGCGCGTCGGCCACCTCGACCCCGCCGACTCGCTCTCGGGGGTGTGCGACCGGCTCTACAACCTGGGCTACTACGACGGCCCGACCCTCGACGCGCCGGACGAGGTCCTCGCGCGCGCCGTTCGAGCGTTCCGACGGGACGAGGGCCTGCCGGCCTCGGCCGAGGTCGACGACGCGCTCCGGGGCGCCCTCACACGGCGGCACGGGAGCTGATCGCGTGGCCGCCCCGCACCCGCCCGCTCGCAAGCCCCTCGCCGAGGGGGGCCACGGACCGCGAAGGGGTCACGGCGGCGCGAAGAAGCGCGCGCGCCCGGTCACGCTGCGCGCGAAGCAGACCGACGCCCCCCAGCACGTGGTGCAGGTGGTGATGTTCGGCAAGCTGCACAAGCTGCCCGTGGAAGACTTCGAGAAGAAGGGGGAGTACTTCGCGGGCGGCCTCGCGAAGGAGAAGGGCCTGCTGCTCGGCGAGCTCAAGGCGCTCCGCGAGGCGCACCACTCGCTCATGCACCCGCCGTGGTTCGTCGTCGCGGGCAACGCGGTGAGCGGCGCGTGGGACGGGCTCTTCGAGCGCGTGACCGGCGCCCTCGACCGGGCCGAGGCGCAGCGCTTCGTCGAGAGGGTCACGGCCGAGGCCGTGCCGGTGGAGGACGCGGTCTTCGACGCGCTCGAGGGTCGCATCGAGGCCGTGCCCGACCCGCTCGACCCGAAGGACGAGCACGTCATGATGGCCATCGGCCTCGCGCTGCACGCGCGGCGCGGCGAGCTCGCGTCGCTCAAGACCGAGGTGGCCGCGCACCGCGAGAGGGTCATCGAGCGCACGCAGAAGTCCACGCAGTACCTCGAGCTGGTCGAAGACACCTCCGTGCAGGTGCTGATGACCGCGTCGCAGCTCGCGTCGCTCAACCCCGCGCAGGAGGTCGGCTACCGCGTCACGATCATGCTCGCCGAGGGCCTGGCGCGCTCCATCGGCGGCGCGTCGGCGGGCACCGGCGCGCTGGTGGAGTTCCTGGGCATCGTGCGCCTGCGCCTGCCCTCGATCGTGACCGACGCGCTGCTGCGCGGGCTGCGGACGTACTTCGAGAGGCTCGGGCTCAAGCGCGTGACCGAGGCCGTGGTCCTCACGCTCGCGCAGCAGTTCATCGAGTTCCACTGCGACCTGATCCTGCTGATGTTCGACCGGGCGACGGCGCACGAGCGCCTCGAGGGCCGCGACATCGGGGCCATCGCCGAGCGCAGGCTCTACGCGGGGCTCGCGTCGTTGTTCTCCGCCCTCTTCCGCGTGCCGCCTTCGTCGCCGTGGGTGCAGCGCGCGGCGCGGGAGCTCTCCGTCGCCGTGGCCCAGTCCGCCGCGCAGGAGTTCCAGCAGCTCCGCGAGCGCGCCGCGAGCGAGGGCAAGGGCCTCTTCGAGACAACCCTCTCGTGCTTCCCGTGGCTCCTGGCGCGGGTCTTTCAGAACCTCATCCTCGGCGCCGCGACCCGCATCCGCCTGGGCCCGCAG
>JAEYZO010000864.1 GCA_023428035.1 Pseudomonadota bacterium
AGCCACGACCCCACGCACCGCGACCGCGACCTGAAGATCACCGGCCTCACCATCGACGGCCTCGACCTGCGCGACGCGGGCACCATCGCCGGCCTCGCCGTCGAGGGCCACGTCACCGGCTCCCTCCGCGCCGACACCGACACCGACGTGCCCGTGCTCCACGGCAGCGGGCGCGTCACGGACTTCAAGGTCACGGGCCTGCCCTTCGGCACCCTCGACATCCCCGCGTGGTCGCTCCGCGGCGAGCGGGTCGAGGTCCCCGAGGCCCACGGTCGCACGCGCCTGCGCGACGCGCCCTACACCCTGCGAGACGGCTTCATGGACTTCTCCCGCTGGACCGTGCACGCCGGCGGCCACGCGAGCGCGCCCCGGTTCAGCCTCGACGACTTCTACGACATGTTCCTCTTCACGGGCGACCCGGTCTTCACGCCCTTCACCGGCGCGGGCCGCGCCGAGGCCGACGTCGACTACGTGCTCGGGCGCCCCGGCGACGACCGCGACGGCGTGATGACCGTCTCGGCCCGCGTCGCCGACGCCGACGTCGTCGCCTTCGGAGAGCGCCTCACCGACGTGAACGCGCGGCTCTCCTACGAGTGGCTCCGTCGCCGCGACGCGATCCGCGGCGCGAGGGTCAACCTGGAGTCCTTCACCGCGCGCAAGGGCGGCGGGCCCCTCACGGTCTCGGGCTGGATGGACCTCGGCGCCCGGATGCACTTCGCCGCCTCGGGCGTCGACGTGCCCCTCGGGTCGCTGGACATGCTCCGCGGCCGCGCCGTGAGCGGCGCCCTCTCGGCCCTCGTCACCGTCGAGGGCACCCCCGACGCGCCGCGCGTCGTCGTCGAGTCGGGAGTGCGCGACCTCACCGTGCTCGGCCGCCCCCTCGGCCGCGTGAGCGCCCGCGTCACGCAGCTGCCCGAGCACGAGGTCACCCGCGTGCTGCGCGAGGGAGAGCACCCCCCCGCCAACGTCACCACCCTGAACGTGCGCGCCCTCGACGACCGACTGCGCCTCGACGGCGAGCTCACCACCCCCTGGAACGACTCCCGCTGGCGAGACGTCTCGGGCGTCGAGCACCGCACCGTCGAGCGCGCCTGGGGCCGCTCCATCGCCCGCGGAGACCTCGAGGCCACCGAGGCCCTCGACCTCCTCCCCTGGCTCACGCCCGCGGTGCTCGCGCGCCTCGGAGACGACCCCGAGGCCACCGCGCGCTTCGCCGTGCACGTCGACCGCGCGCGCCTCGACGAGCTGCACCGCATCGAGGGCAGCGTCGACCTCTCCACCCTCCAGCTCCGCGCGAGGGACGTCCCCTTCAGCCTCGCCCCCGGGGGCCGCGTGGGCGTGTGCCTCCACGGCGGCACCGCGTGGATCTCCCCGACGGGCGCGCCGGGCTGCCGCGGCGTCGAGGGCGCGATCCCCGCTCGCGCGAGCCGCTACGACCGCGGCCGCCCGACCTTCGTGGGCCCCGACGGCGCGCGGCTCTGGGTGGGCGGAGGCGTGGAGCTCACCCCCGACCTCGGCGTCGCCTCCCTCGACGTGAGCGCGCGCGCCGAGGCCGACCTCGCGCGCCTCGCGGCTCGCATCCCCACCGTCGCCTGGGCCCGGGGCACCGCCGTGCTCGACATCTCCGCGGTGGGAGACCTCGACCGCCCCAACCTCTCGGGCTCGCTCCTGATGGACGACGCCGCGCTCATGGCCTCGGGCCTCCCCGCGCCGCTCACCGACGTCGACCTGGAGCTGAGGGTGCAGGGCACCGAGGCCGTCCTGCGCCGCGCGTCGGCGCGCGTGGGCGCGGGCACGGTGTCGTTCACGCGCCCCGGTCGCCCGGGCCGCCTCAGCTTCGCGGGCACGCGCTTCGAGCGCCTCGACGTGCCCATCGTGGTGCGGGGCCTGTCGCTCTCGCCCATGGAGGGCGCCGACGTAGGCCTCGACGTCGACGCGACGCTCCACTGGGCCGCGGGGGAGGACCTCCCCATGGTGCAGGGCGACGTCGACATCACCCGCGCGCGCTACACCCGGCCCATCCCGCTGAGCGCCGACCTCGCGGGGCGCCTCCAGGGCGGAGGCCAGAGCGCCCCGTCGGCCCCCTACGACCCCGCGAACGACCTCGTGCGCCTCGACCTCACGGTGCACACCCCCTCGCCGATGCGGATGGTGAACAACCTCGGCGACGTGGAGTTCTCCCTCGAAGACTCCCCCCCCTTCCGCGTGCAGGGCACGCAGCAGCGGCCCGGGGTGACGGGCACCATGACC
This sequence comes from Pseudomonadota bacterium, assembly GCA_023428035.1. GTDB lineage: Bacteria > Myxococcota_A > Polyangia > Polyangiales > JAEYZO01. The sequence continues at coordinate 2,251 of JAEYZO010000864.1, forward strand.
GTGGGCCGCGGGCTGGTGCGCCTCTACGAGAACGAGTTCGAGGTGCGCCGCGGCCGCGTGGCCTTCGACAGCCCCGACCGCATCAGCGCGAGCTTCGACGTCGAGGCCCAGACCGAGGTGCGCCGCACCGGCGACAGCTCCCGCTCTCAGTGGCGGGTGCGCGCGCGCGTCGCGGGCACGCCCGACCAGTTCGCCATCGACCTCTCGTCGGAGCCCCTGCTCTCCCGCGAGGACATCGTGCTGCTCCTGCTCTTTCGCATGACGCGCACGGAGCTCGACCGGCTGGGAGGGCTCAACACCGGGCAGACCCTCGCCATCGAGGTCCTGTCGCTGACCCTGGGGCTCGACCGCGTAGTGCGGAGCGCGATCCCCGTGATCGACGATTTCAGGGTGGGCAGCGCGTACAACCCGCGCACCAACCGCACCGAGCCGCAGGTGAGCGTCGGGCGACAACTGCTGGAGTGGCTGCGGGTGGGGGGCGCCTTCACCCTGAGCGAGCAGCCGCAGGCGCGCGCCACGGGGGACTTTCGCCTGGGTGACCAGCTCGGGGTGCAGGTGCTCCTGGAGAGCGCGAACAACCAGCTCGGCACGCAGAGCGCGAACGTGGGCGCAGACCTGCGATGGCGTATGGAGTTCCGTTGAGGGCGACGGTCACGGCGCGCTCGATGAGCTCCCTGCCTGCGCCTCCATCGCCGGTCGAGAGCTCATCGAACGCGCCGCGACCGACGCGCGGCCTCCGCCGCGCGCTCAGCCTCTCGCTCGCCCTCACGCTCGCGTCGACCGCCGCGCGCGCGCAGGACCTCTCTCTCACCGAGGCTCCGCCACCGTCGCAGGCGCCCCTCGCGCACCCCGAGGGCCTCTCGGGCCCGGTGGTGTCGGTGCGACTCGAGCCGCCGCTCTCGGGGGAGAACCCCTGGGCGCGCACCGGCCTCTCGCCCAACGCCGCGTTCAGCCC
>JAEYZO010000904.1 GCA_023428035.1 Pseudomonadota bacterium
GAGCTCGCCGAGGAGCGCCACGGCCTAACGACGCGGCTCCTCCATGCGTTGCTGGACCCGAACGACGACGACACGGCGACGCTGCGCGAGCTGAACATCAAGGAGGAGCGGGCCGTCGGGGTGCGGCGGGCGCCTGCCGCGGTGGGGGGCGGTAGACCAAGGTGGGGCCCGAGAACGTGAAGGTTGTCGGCGTCGTCGCGAGAGGACACGTCACTGCAACGGGGGGGCCGGTGAGGTTGTAGGCCGGTGCTTCAGTCGGCGGTTCGCCGCTCACGACCCCGTGACCGTCTCGAGTCGCGAAGCAGACTCGCAGGTTCGCACCAATCGCCACAGGACGATCGGCGGACGCCATACAGGAACCCGCCTCGTTCAGCGATGCTTCGCACGCGGCGAGGCTGTTCTGAGCCGGCACCCACTCGATGCTCTGATCCTCGAAGCTCCATCGCGGAGAGTGGATCCTGGCCCTCACCGCGACCCTGGCCGTAGACCCGTCGTTCTGGAGCGAGACGTCCACGAATCCGTTAGAGGAGGCGCTGGCGTTCGCGAATCGGTGCGTCGTCAACGCAGTTCGGCTCCACGTGGGAGTTTCTACTTGAGTACCCATCCTCAGGGTGACGGGGACGGTCCGGTCGCGCCCGAGCACCTGGCCCGTCACTTCCGCGGTCGTGAACGGGGGCATGGCGGTCAATACTGACACCGGGACGAGGTCGCGGAGCCGCGACGGGCGGACATCTGTAGGTAGGCGCGCGGCGAGCGTCTGCTGCCGAAGAGACTCGTCGGCGCCGTTCACAGACTCGTGCCACACAATCACCGGCACCGTCATGCTACCGCTCTCAGGGACTCGGACAGAGACGCGGTACCCGTCGCCCGACGGGTCGAGCGATTGACACCGCTCTCCCAATCCCCAATTGGAGAGAGACCGCGCACCCACCGCGCCGAGCGAGGCGTCGGGCTGGCCGATGCGAGCGACCGACAACTGGACCTGAGAGTACGCCGGAGCGCGCACGCACACGCGCCCGCCTGGCGGAGCGTACGCGACCCGCTGATCGCCAGGGTTCATGCGATAGGCGCAGGATGAGTCGTCGAGCTCCGCGTCGGCATCGCACGCCCTTATTGGATTCGGCACCGTCAGAGGGATGTTAAAGCGCGCGATGGCGGCGGCAACGACCGTTCCCTCTGTGACGCTGCGGGCGTTGCCCTGGATGTTGACCTGCAGAGCGGTGTCGGAAGGATTGCAGACGAAGACCGTGGGCCAGTCGTCCTCCGATCGGTCCTCTCCGAGCGGCGCGTTGTCGGCGCCCGTCACGCGGAGGTCGATGTCACTGACGATGCCCCCCGATCGAGTCGCTTGCGCGATCCAGACTGCGCAGTCCTGGGGTTGGATGGGGGCTTTGATGAGTCTCGCGTCTGCTTCTCCGCAGTCCCCGGTGGGCAAGGCGTCGACGTCCAGATCCGTGTATTGGTTCGGGATGTCGACGAGGCAAGCACGGATGGCGCCGGTCGCGCTCGGAGGCACATCGTGGAGGAGATCCGCGAGCACGTGCTGACGAAGAGCACTCACCGCGCTCGGATCGCCTGTCGCCTCTTGCGGAGGGATGTCTCCTCCACCGATGGCGACACCGAGGCTCACGACCCCATACCACGCGCCCGGCTCGCGCCCGTCGATGTCGATGACGCGCGCGATCGAGACAGAGGGCCGGATGTCAAAGTAGCGAGTTGGAGGGGCGACACGCGCTTCGAGGCCGACGCCCACTTCGAACAGATTAGAGGGCGCCACCGAGGTCTGGACCCCTGAGACGTCTGTCACGACGCTCCCGTGGACGAAGAGAGCCGGGCGAAACGTCGCCATCGGGCCTTGATTCAGATGAAACAGCACTCGTGCTTCAGCGCCGAAATAGGACCTGACCGGGATGACGTCCGAGAGAGGGCGCCATAGGAGCACGGGACTCACCACGAAGCCGATGTTTGAGAACGGCTCGAACCCGACCCCGATCCTCGTGCGAACAGCGAAGGGACCGGAGCCGAAGGGGAGGAGAACGTCGATGGCCGGCGTCGCGGAGAGGTACGGGCCACAAGGACCACGCTCGCCGGTGGCGCTGCACTGTGCCAGCCGCCTCGCCGCACGCTCGACGGGCCGCGTCTCAGTGGTCGTCGTCGTCGTCGTCGTCGTCGTCGTCGCGATTGCGCTCGAGGTGTCGCCTTGCGCGGCGTCGCCTCGAGCGGTGCTTGGCCGAGCGGCGATGGCCTGATTTTGACGGGAGGCGCAACGCGATGTCGATACCCAGATCCCCGCGAGGAGGAACAACACTCTCGACTTCATAGCGAGGACCTCCCGCCGAGCAGGCTTCGACCGATCGCAACCACGTTCAGGTTGACGGTGAAGAACAGGTTCTCCAAGGTGACCTCCCCATCCGACGCCAACAGTGCTCCGAGGAGGCCCGTCGGGACCGTCCCCCCGCCGCGCGCGCCATCGGGGCCCCGCACCGGGATCCCGCGGTAGAGCGAGACACCGATGCCCAGCACCAGCGCGTCTTCCAGGATGCCGATGCCGAATCCCATCGCGAACTCACTCCGCGCGATGTCTGGATTCCCGATGTCCAGGAGTAGGAAGGGCGCGACACTGAAGATCTGAAACGACCTCAGTGTGGACTCGTTTATGCGCCTCCACGGATTGCCCGCGGGGCGGATCGACACCTGGAAGATCAGGTTCGTCGAGACCGTACGGATGTCCGGGTCGAGGTGACGCACGCGCGCGGGCAACGACGGGTCCCGCAGCGCTCCGATGCGGAAGAAGCTCAGGCCGCCTCCGAACTCCACCTCCGTCCGACCGAGCTGCACACTGCGTCGCTCGTTGTTTGACGCTTGTGCTTGTGCTTGTGCTTGTGCTTGTGCTTGTGCTTGTGCGTTGCGGGAGTTCGCTGCGTTGGTGTTCGGTGTCTGCGCGGGCGGTTGGGGCTGCGCGGGCGGTTGGGGCTGCGCGTCGCCAACGCTCGCGTAGGTCAACGCCGTCGCGAGGGTGAGTCCGATCAGTGTTCGTCTCATGTGCTCATCCCTCCTCGATGCCTGCGTCGATGGCCTGCGCGTCGTCTCCGCTCGCATCCATCCCGCTGTCCGCGCCCGCGTCGCTGCCCGCGTCCTTCCCCGCGTCCGCGGTCGCGTCGCGGTCCTCTCCGGCGTCGTCGCCGGTATCGTTCTCTCCAACGTCGACGCCCGCGTCGCTCGCGTCTTCCTCTCTGGCGTCGCCGGCGTCGCCGCCGTCCGGGCCGATGCCGAGCGGGGAGGGCGTCGACGGCGCGCGGCACATCTGCGCCACCATGGCGGGGGCACACACCGGCGGGCGCATCCGAACCCGCGCCGCGAACTGCTCCCACGCCTCGTCGGTCGCGGAGCCCGCGTCGCCCGCGTCGCCCGCGTCGCCCGCGTCCGTAACCGAGCCTGCGTCGCCCGCGTCGTCAGCGTCCTTCGCGGCCGTCGCGGCGTCGGTGGCGCCCGCGTCGATCGCGACCAGATCGCGATCCCAGGAGCACGCGCCGAGGAGGTCTGCCTGCTCCAGTCGAGACGCGTAACAGGTCGCGGGTCGCACCGTGCGCGCGTTCAGATCGACGAGCAGGCACACCCCGCAGGTCTGGTTGCAGATCGACCCGCAGGGGCAGTCGTTGTCGTTCGCGCACTCCCTTCGGCAGAACCCGCCGGCGGAGCAGAACCCCGCGCTCCCGTCAGGCTGACACTCACTGTGGCGCGTACACGCGCTCGCGGTGTCCGATCGGCACCCCGCTGTTCCCTGCGAAAGGAACAACGCACAAAGGAACGCGCGGACCCATGGGTCCCGCCAAGGTCTCTTCTTCCTCACGATCGACTCCCTTCCCTCATTCGACGACGTGACTTCGTCGGTCACTCGGGTCACGAACCCATCACTCGAGCAGCCGCCCCTCGGGCCCGCGCCCGCCCCGCGAGCAAAGAACGCCCTGCGCTCCTCCCCGCGCACGCCCTGCGCTCCTCCCCGCGCACGCCGCGCACACCGCGCGCGCCCACGCTCCCGTCGCTGCCTCCCTGAGAACCTCCGGGTTTCGCCCCTCTCACGCGATGCCCCCTTCCCCGATCCATCAGCGCGCGATGTCGTCGCCGCGTGGATCGATGCCCTGATCCGCGCCCCGTGACCGGGTCGCCCGAGCGCGATCATCCTTGAAGCGACGGGCGATCTCACATCAGGGAAAACCCTGATGGGGCTCCACCACGGCCGCGGCACGCCGCCCCAACCTCCCCCTCCGCCGGGGACCTCGATGTCCCCCCGGCGGGGGTGCGCGCCCGACCCGCTCCCTGCGCCTACCCCCCCGCGGGGGTGTGCGCTCGCTCGGAAATGCCTTCCAGAAAGCCATTTCGTGACGTTTGCCTGGTCCTACCCGGTCACCCGACCGGATCGAGGTGGGCGAGGGGGTGGTCCTACCCGGTCACCCGACCGGGTAGAACCTGGCGCGGGAGGGGTAGTAGGTCCCCCGCGGGGACCTACGAGGTAGCCGTCGGCCGGGTAGGACCCCAGGCGCGGCGCCTTCGACCGCCGCGTAGGAGCGGCTCCGACCCCCACTTCACCCGCGGGCTCGTCGCGCCACGCCCGGCCCCGCCCCGCTGCCCCCTCGCCCTACTGCCCCCGGGCGCGCTCGGCGTTCAGCGCGAGCAGGCGGCCGAGCACGGCGTCGTGGTCGGCGTCGCTCCAGCGCAGCCGCCACGGGCGCTTTCCCCGCCGGGGGGCGTCGTCGTC
>JAEYZO010000975.1 GCA_023428035.1 Pseudomonadota bacterium
CACAGCTTCCCGCTCGAGCAGATCCTGCGCGATTTCAAGCAGCGCCCGCAGAACGAACGCGCGTGGGCCGACCTCATCTCCGCCGCCGAAAAACTCCCCGCCCCGCCGGCCCTGCTCGACCTGACCGACGGCGCGTTCACCAGTCCCGATTCGATGAAGGCCGCCATCGACGCGCAATTGAAGCGCCGCAAGCTCAAGGCCCCGGCCAACCTCCGCGCGCAGCTCGAGAAGATCTCGCAGAACAAGGTGTGGGCCGCGCTCATCGAGGAGAGCGAGTCGGCCCTGCGCGCCGCGCGCTTCTGGCTCGACCTGCACCGCTACACGGCCATGGCCCTCGAGGGCCTCGGCGCCGACCACGCCGCCGCGCATGACGAGGTGGTGCGCGAGACCGCGACGCTCCTGCGGCGGATGCCCTCGCTCCCGACGCTCAGCTTCGTCGACGGCACCGCCTTCGCGAGCGACGACACGAAGCGCTGGATCGACGGCGTCGTGCTCGCGGGCGGCGGCGGCGGCGGAGGAGGAGGCGGGGGCGGCGCGGCACCGCAGGTGGTGGTGGTGCAGTCGCCCGGCGGTGGAGGCGGAGGCGGAGACGACATCGACGCCGTGGTGAAGGAGGCGCAGTCGCTCGCGGGCAAGTCGAAGCTCGCCGACGCGGTGGCGATGCTCTCGGGGCGGCTCGCGACGGCGGGCACCCTGGCGCAGCGCTTCAGGCTCCAGGTGGGTCTGGGCAAGGCCCTCCTCGCGGGGGGGCAGCCCGCGGTCGCCCGCGGGGTCTTCGAGAGCACCGAGAAGGACCTGGTGGAATTCTCGCTGGAGCGCTGGGACCCCCAGCTCGCCGCGGCTTCGACGGAGGGCCTGCTCCTCTCGCTGCGAGCCCTCGCGAAGACCGGCCGCGCGCTCCCTCCCGAGGCGGCGTTGCTGTACGATCGCCTCTGCCGCCTCGACCCGGCGGCGGCCTTGCGGCTCGGGGCTTGACGACGTCGCACGATGGTCGCGACCATGCGCGCTCACTCTCGCGCGTAGACACAAGGAGATCAGTTCATGGGCAGAGAAGGATCCGTCGCGCCGAAGGAGCGCGTGAACATCGTCTACAAGACCGCCACGGGCAACGCGCAGGAGGAGATCGAGCTCCCCCTGAAGATGCTCCTCGTCGGTGACTACACCCGCCGCACCGACGACCGGATGGTGGAAGACCGCAAGCCGATCAACGTCGACAAGGACAACTTCAACGAGGTCCTCGCGGCGCACAACCTGAGCCTCGACCTGAACGTGGCCGACAAGCTCTCGGGCGAGCCCGGCGCCGAGATGCCCGTGCACCTCAAGTTCAAGAAGCTTTCGGATTTCACCCCCGAGGGCGTCGCGCAGCAGGTGCCCGAGATGCGCAAGCTCCTGGAGCTTCGCCAGGCGCTCAACGCGCTCAAGGGCCCGCTCGGCAGCCTCCCGGCCTTCCGCAAGAAGATCCAGGGGCTCCTCGGCGACGACGACAGCCGCGCGAAGCTCATGCAGGAGCTCGGGCTCGGCGACGGCAAGAGCGGCGGCTGACCGGTAGCACAAGGACCATTCAACGATGAGCACCGAGACCAAGACCCAGTCCCAGGGCGCCGCCGAGACCGTCGGCGAGGCGTCGCTCCTCGACGAGCTGCTGAGCGAGGCGAAGTACAAGCCCCAGGAGGAGGGCTACGACGTCGTCAAGCGCGGCATCTCGCACCTCATCTCCGAGATGCTCGCGCCCAACCGCGCGGCGGAGCGCGTCGACAAGGCCATCGTCGACGCCATGGTGGCCGAGATCGACCAGCGGCTCTCGGCGCAGGTCAACGCGATCCTGCACCACCGGGAGTTCCAGCAGCTCGAGAGCGCGTGGCGCTCGCTGAAGTTCGTGATCGACAAGGTCGACTTCCGCGAGAACATCAAGGTCGAGATCATGAACGTCTCGAAGGAAGACCTCCTGACGGACTTCGAAGACTCGCCCGAGGTGCCCAAGTCGGGGCTCTACAAGCAGGTGTACTCCGAGAACATCGGCGTGCTCGGCGGCAAGCCCGTGGGGCTCATCGTCGGCAACTACGAGTTCGACTCGGGCCCGCAGGACATCGCCCTCCTCCAGAAGATCGCGTCGGTGTCGGCCATGAGCCACGCGCCCTTCATCGCCGCCGCCTCGCCCAAGATGTTCGGCGAGGAGAGCTGGGAGACCCTGCCCAACCTCAAGGACCTCAAGAGCGTCTTCGAGAGCCCGAAGTACGCCCGGTGGCAGGCCTTCCGCGAGAGCGAAGACGCGCGCTACGTGGGCCTCACGATGCCGCGCTTCCTGCTCCGCCTGCCCTACGGCGCGAGCACGATCCCGGTGAAGTCCTTCAACTTCGAGGAGGAGGTCGTCGGCGACCACGAGTCGTACCTCTGGGGCAACGCCGCGATGGCGATGGCCACCCGCGTGGCCGACTCCTTCGCGAAGTACCGCTGGTGCCCGAACATCATCGGCCCCCAGGCCGGCGGCACCGTCGAGGACCTGCCCCTGCACCAGTACGAGGCCATGGGCGAGATCCAGACGAAGATCCCGACCGAGGCCCAGGTCACCGACCGCCGCGAGTTCGAGCTCTCGGAGGAGGGCTTCATCGGCCTGACCTACCGCAAGGAGTCGAACAACGCGTGCTTCTTCTCGGCCAACTCGGTGCAGAAGCCCAAGTACTACGGCAACAGCCCCGAGGGTAAGGCCGCGGAGACCAACTTCCGCCTCGGCACGCAGCTCCCGTACATGTTCATCATGACCCGCCTGTCGCACTACCTGAAGGTGCTGCAGCGCGAGCAGATCGGTACCTGGAAGGAGCGCGGCGACCTCGAGCGCGAGCTCAACCAGTGGATCGGCCAGTACGTCGCCGACATGGACGACCCCGCCCCCGGCGTGCGCTCCCGCCGCCCGCTGCGCCAGGCCAAGATCATCGTCTCTGACGTCGAGGGCCAGCCCGGCTGGTACCGCTGCGACATGCAGGTGCGCCCGCACTTCAAGTACATGGGCGCGTCGTTCACCCTCTCGCTCGTCGGCAAGCTCGACAAGTCCTGACCTCCCCGCCGACGTCGCCGCGATATCGTCGCGGCGATGGTCGACGCCCTCCCCACGAAGTTCATCTCCCGCGACGGCGCGCGCATCGCCTACTCGGTGATCGGCGACGGCCCCCGCACCCTCATCCTCGCCAACGGCCTCGGCGGACGGCTCTACACCTGGGAGCCCCTCGTCGCCGCGCTCTCCGACCGCTACCGGGTCATCACCTGGGACTACCGCGGCCTCTTCGACTCCACGCCGCCCACCCGCGACGCGCTGATGTCGATCTACGACCACGCCTCCGACGCCTTCGCCATCCTCGACGCCGAGGGGGTCGAGCGCGCCGTCTTCTGCGGCTGGAGCATGGGCGTGCAGGTCTCCATCGAGGCCGCCACGCTCTGCCCCGAGCGCGTCGCGGGGCTGGTGCTCATGAACGGCACCTACGGGCACGTGTTCTCGTCGGGCCTGCAGCCCTTCGTGCGCCTGCCCTTCGCGGGTCTCTACCTCCACGCCCTGGTCGATCTCGCGGGCGACAACCCCGCCTTCGCGCGCGCGGTGGAGCGCGTGGCGCCCTGGATGGTGCGCCCCGCCGCGGGGCTCTTCTGGCTGATCTCGCGGGCCGACACCCGGGCCATGGGGGCGCTGATGGAGCGCTACACCCGAGAGGTCTTCGACCCGAACACCTTCCCGCACTACCTCAAGCTCTTTCAGGAGCTCGACGCGCACTCGGTGCTGCACCACCTGCGGCACATACGGGCCCCCGCGCTGGTGGTCTCCGGCGCGTGGGACTGGCTCACCCCCGCGTACCAGTCGCGCTTGATGGCCCGGAGGCTCCCGGACTGCGAGGCCATCCACCTCCGGAGGGCGAGCCATTTCGTGCTGCTCGAGCGCCCCGAGGTGGTGGTGCCCGCGGTGGAGGGCTTCCTCTCCAGGCGGGCCCGCTGGGAGGCTGCGTAGGCCCCGAATCCACGGCCTTTCAACCGTGACGGGATATGTCTCCGCGGCCTGACCGAGACCCCTGCGGTGCTTATGTTCTCGTCATGCAACAAGACGATCTCACCCAGTCTCTGAAGTCCTTCTCGAGCGGCGCGGTCGAGCGCGCTGAGGCGCTCCTCACGGGCGACCGCTTGTTCGACCTGCGCGTCGAGTCGAAGACCCTGCGCGGCGCCGCGAGGGGCGTGAAGCAGTCGTGGTACGCGGTCGAGGTCACGCTCTCGAACGACGGCCGCGCGGTGGCCTCGGGCCGCTGCACCTGCCCGGCGGGCGCCGACGGTCGCTGCAAGCACGTCGCGGCGCTGGCCCTCGCGTGGGCCCGCGAGCCGCGCCGCTTCGTCGCGCTCGACGGCATCGAGGCCCGGCTGCGTCATCGCTCCTACGAGGAGCTGATCTCGATGGTGGCGCAGATGGTGCGCTCGCACCCCGAGCTCGAGGCGCTCACGCTAGGGCCGGTGCCGGGCGGTCACCGCGAGGCGCCGTCGATCACCCGCTGGCGCACCCAGGCCGACGACGTCTTTCGCCGCCACGGCGCCGCGTGGACCAACGT
>JAEYZO010000004.1 GCA_023428035.1 Pseudomonadota bacterium
GCGCTGGTCTTCACGTCGAACGCACGAAATCGACGTCGCCCGTGTCGCGGACACCCCCCCTGACGCGATGGAGGAGGTGAGCGCCACGGTGGCGGCTCAGCCCAACCAGGAGACCGATCATGAAGAAGCACAACGACTGTCCCCCCGAGACCCTCAACACCAGCCCGTCGCCCGAGTCGAGCTCGTCGAAGCACGGCCTCATCGCGACGATCCGCGACGCGCGGCACGTCCCGCCCGACGACGTGCCCGAGTCGCCCGACGGCGTCGAGCCGATCAGCCTCGAGCAGCAGCGCGCCGAGCTGCACCACGTGCCCGACGGCCACGACCCCGAGCTCGCTCACGCGCTGGTCGAGATCGAGCGGCAGTCCGGCGAGCTCCCCGGGCTCTGCGGGGTCTCCGCGCCCAACACCTCCGTGGTGCCGGGTCTCTCGCGGCGAATCGCCGACCTCACGGTCACCACGACCAGGGCCCGCGACCTTCACGTCGCCTCGGCGACGCAGTTGAAGGTCGCTCGCTCCGACGCCCACAGGGCCATCAAGAGCGTCGCCTCGGCGGTGCGCTTCGCCGGCGAGCACAACCCCAAGGTGCTCACGCGATGGGCCGCGGTGCTCCGCTACGACAGCGCCCACGGCGCGAGCGTGGTCGACGGACGCGAGAAGGCGAAGCGCGCCCGCGAGTCCGCCAAGAAGGCCGACGCGAAGAAGGCCGAGTCGAAGCCCGCGAGCGACAAGCCCACCGAGGGCTGAGCGCGGCGGGGAGGGCGTGGAGGACGACGCTACCGCCGATCCTTCACGCTCTCCCCCGGCGCGTCGCTCACCGGCGGGTTCGTCGCCGGAGGCTCCGGCAGCTCCCTGTCTACCGCGGGCATCTCGTGCGCGCCCCGCACCGGGCGCCGCGACGCGTCGATGTACCGACTCATCGCGCGCACCGCCGGAGAGAAATCCCCCGCCCTGAAGCGCGCGCGACCGATCACGAAGAACACCTCGGGGTGCGACTCCGTCCACCGCGGCTCCTCCCGCGCCAGCAGCTCCAGCACCTCGGCCGACTCGGTGAAGCGCGACACCTGGTCGTTCTGCAACGCCGCCCGATACAACAGGTACCCGTGCAGCATCCTTAGGCTCGCGCCCGAGCGCTCACGCACCGTCACCGGCATCGAGAGCATCGCCTCCAACCCGCCGCGCCAATCCCCGCGGTCCACCGCGCCCTGCACCGTGCGGAAGGTCTCTTCCAGCAAGCGCGCGCCCTCGGGTGACATCTCCGCCCCAGGCACCGGCGGGTCCAGACGGATCGTCGCCTCCCGAGCCGTCGTGATCGAGTTCCAGATCCCCGCCGCGCGCACCAACTCCGGCACCGCGATCGACGCTCCATCCGGCCCGCGAATCGCCGCCGCGCGATCGAGCAGGTCACCCGCGCGGCTCGGCCTCCCCGCGGCCAGCAGCGACACGCCCAGGTTCGACAACAACCTCACGCGCTCCGTCGGGTCGGCGGGCATCGTGACGGCGTCTTCCACCCGCCCGTAGCGCCACCCGTCGGAGTACATCGTCTCGACGTAGCCCTGGAACGCGTCGAAGCCGATGAGGTCCCGCGGCGCCGCGAACTCGATCAGCGCGTTGTCATCCGTGTTGATCGGCGCGGGCCTCCGCCGGCACGCGGGCGGCCTGCACTCGCTGAGGCCGTTCGCGCGAAGGTCGGGCCGCCACTCGCCGCGCTCCAGCCGCTCGTCGAGGTGCGTGAACTGACGCACCTCGGCCCGCGACGAGAACAGCATCCGCGCGAGGAGGTCGGTGGAGTTCGCCGCGTGCGAGGGCTCGATCGCCCGGCGGATCGACGGGTCCGACAGCCTCTGGTCGAGGGTCGCCGGGTCGAGCGCGATGGGGCTGAACGACCCCAGGATGATCGTGTCGGAGCTGTACGCGTCCGCCGCGAAGACCCTCATGTGAGGGAACACCTCGGAGAACGTCCGGTAGATCGTCTTGATGTTGTCGGGCGACATCTCGTAGAGCTGCACCCACTGCACGAAGATCCCGTTGGGCGCGAGGGAGCGCGTCGCGGCGCGGAAGTGGTCGACCGTGAAGAGGTTCGACACGCCCGTGATCCACGGGTTCGAGGGCTCCGAGATCACCACGTCGTAGCGGCGGTCCGTCGACGCGAGGAAGTTCCGCCCGTCGTTGTTCAAGAGGTTCAGCCGCGGCATCTCCACGAAGGGGAAGGTCCGCTCCGGCGTGAAGTGCAGGTGGTTCACGTCGGAGAAGTACCGGGCCGCGTCGGGGATCCAGCGCTCCAGCTCCACCACGTCGACGCGGCGCACCGGGAACTGCAACACCGTCCCGATGGTGACGCCGGAGCCGAAGCCCACCACCGCCACGTCGAGGTCCCGCGGCCCCCGCGGGTGCATGAGCAACGGATAGCCCGCCACCAGCACCTGCGTCGGCATGTCGTCGCCGTTCGACGCGTCGACCTTGCCGTTGTTCTTCAGCGCGAAGTGAACCCGCCCGTTGCCCAGCGACCAGCGCTCCACCGTCACCGTGGTGGTCACCCCGTCGCGGTAGTAGATCGGGTTCTCGGGGTCGATGGCCCGCGCCCGCTCCCCGGGCTGGTCGTCGACGCAGCGGCCGTCGCGCCGCGTGATCATCGAGTCGGCCAGCGACAGACGGAACACCCCCGTCGTCATCTCGGCCTGGTCCCACGGCCGAGGGAACACGCGGAAGGTCCCGCGGGAGCGAGCGAGGCGGCCCTCGCGACCGATCACTCCACCGACGCCCGTGACCGCGAGGAGCACCGCGGTGAGGGGCACCAGCAGGTACTTCACCGGCTCCTCGCCGGGCGAGGCGAGGAAGAGGAGCAGCGAGAGCGCGAGGTTCACCGCGACGGCGATGTACATCGCCGTCTCCATCCCCACCGCGGGCATGATGAGAAAGCCCGTGAGCAGGCTCCCGAGGATCGAGCCCACGGTGTTGATCGAGTACACCCGCGAGGTGTCGACGCCGACCCGCGAGCGACCGAGCGCGTAGGCCCGCACGCCCAGCGGGAAGGCCGCGCCCATCCCGATGGCCGCGGGGAGGGCGCAGAGGAGCGCCACCACGAACGACAGCCACTGGATCGTCGTGATGTGCTGCGAGAAGTGCATCGTCTCGTTCGGCGCGCAGCTCGTCGTCGCCGACATCGCGAGGTAGACGAACATCCGCGGCACGCGGTCCTGGAAGAAGTAGGTGATGATCGCGCCCGACGCGATGAGGAGCTGGGTCATCCCCAGCGCGAGCACGGGGCGCTGGCGCGTCGCCGCGATGGCCGCGCCGAGGATCACCGTGAGCGTCGCGACGGCCCACAGGAGCCGCGAGAAGTTCGTCTGGAGCATCACGAACTGGAGCAGGGCTACCGCCTCGATCGCCCCCGCGACGGCCACCGTCGCCATGGGCGTGGGCCTCCACCGCAGGATCGCGCTCGCCATCGCGCTCCCCCCGCCGATGCCGACGAGGAAGCCCATCAGGATGATCGTGAAGGAGTAGATCGACGACCCGATCACCATGTCGAGCGCGCGAGAGAGGATGACCTCGTAGGCGAGCGCCGCGAAGCCAGAGCCCGCCGCCGCCGCGAGCACCGCCGCGCGCGTGCCAGGGGTGGGCGACTCGAGGATCACCTCGTCGTCGGGAGCGTCGTCGGCGCTCTCTTCGGGCTTCTCGTCGGCGCTCTCTTCGGTCGCGGCCCGGGTGGGGAGCAGCTCACGCCAGGACTTCGGCCACGCGTCTCCCAGCAGGTCCTTGCGGAAGGCCACGATGAGCACAGCGAGGAGGAGGTTGGTGCCGGCCGCGACGCTGTTGGTCCACTTGAGCCCGACGCCCGGGAGGAGGAAGAAGCCCGCGAGGAAGGTGCCCGCGACGGCGCCGAAGGTGTTGGTGGCGTAGAGGGCCCCGACCTTCTGACCGACGGCTCCGCCCTGCCGCACGAAGTGCTTCGCGAGGAGCGGGAGCGTCGCGCCCATGAGGGTCGTGGGGGGGAGCAGCACCAGCGCCACGACGATGAAGCGCAGCAGCGTGAAGACATCGAAGCGGTTGCCGCCGTGGTTGGTGATCCAGTGCGAGATGGGGGGGTAGACCCCCTTGATGACCAGCGGGACGAGCAGGGCCATCACCCCCACCCCGGCCTCCATCGCGGCGTAGGTGAGGATCGGGAAGCGCAGCCGGTCGACGTAGCGGCCGAAGATCAGCGAGCCCAGGGCGAGGCCGCCCATGAAGGCGCTGAGCACGGTGCTGATGGCCGGGGTGCTCGCGCCGAAGACCAGCGTGAGCATCCGGGTCCAGATGACCTCGAAGACCAGCCCCGACGCGCCCGAGAGGAAGAAGCACGCGAAGGGGACGAGGAGCGCGCGCAGGCCGGCGCGGTCGCTGGAAGAAGCTGTCGTCGTG
>JAEYZO010000012.1 GCA_023428035.1 Pseudomonadota bacterium
CTCCGGGGGAGGGGGCTCCTCCGGCGGCGGCGGCGGCGGCGGGGGAGGGGGCTCGACGATCTCGATCTCGGACACCACCGGCAGCCGGAGCGGGGCCTCCCGCGCTCGGCTCGCGAGGAACATCAACAGCAGCGCCGCGAGGGCGTGCCCCACGGTCGACAGCGCGAACTGCGAGACGGGCAGCGCGTGGCGACGTCGGTCGCGGTAGACGCGCGCGGCCCAGAGCGCGACGGGCACCGCCGCGAGGACCCAGCGGCCGTAGCGCCACGGGGCGGAGCCGAACACGCTCCCGCCGCGGCCCGTGAGGAGGAGCACCCCGATGAGCACGGCGTGCATGGCCACGGCGCC
Organism: Pseudomonadota bacterium; assembly: GCA_023428035.1. Classification (GTDB taxonomy): domain Bacteria; phylum Myxococcota_A; class Polyangia; order Polyangiales; genus JAEYZO01. The sequence goes on from JAEYZO010000012.1 coordinate 349, forward strand.
CGCGGCGGCGAGGGCGAAGGTGCGCGACGAGGCTTCGGTGTCTTCGACGGTGCGGCCCTGCATGGTCGCTCGACGTCAGCTCCCGCCCTGGGGTTGGGCCTGGCCGCCCTCGGTCTGCGTCTGGATCGCGAACTTCGACACCCCCGCCTGGCGCACGAGGTCGATCACCCGCACCACGCGGCCGTGCGAGACGCGCTGGTCGGCGGCGATGATGGCCCGCACCTCGGGGTTCTCGGTGTGCTTCTGGCGCATGAGCGCCACGAGCTGCTCCTCGGTGACGGGGCGGGTGTCGGCGAAGATCGCCCCCGACTGGTCGATGCTCACCGCGACCGCGACGGAGACCGAGTTGCCCGTCGACGCGCGCGGCAGGTCTACGGGGATCGCCTGCGGGGTCACGATGTACTTGGCCGTGACCATGAAGATGATGAGGAGCACGAGGGCGATGTCGACGAAGGGCGTGACGTTGATGCCCGTGATCGCTCCCTCGTCGTCTTGCGAGGCGCCGCCGCCCATGGCTCAGCCCTTCTCCGCGTCGTCGGCCTTGGGCTTCTTCTCAGCCTTCTTCTCGGGCTTGTCTTCGGTGGCCGTGGCCCGCGCCGGCGTGCGGAAGGGCGAGAGCTCCGCGGGCGTCGCGGCGAGCGCCGCGAGCACGACGTGCGAGAGCGTCTCGCTCGACCCGAGGATGCCCCGCACCCTGCGCTGGAAGTAGTTGTAGGCCGCCACGGCGGGGATCGCGACGAAGAGCCCGATGGCGGTCGCCACGAGGGCCTCGGCGAGGGTGCCCATCACCGCGCCGGTGTCGAAGGCCGGGGCGGCCGCGGCTGCGCCCTGCGCGGCGCGGCGGGCGGCCTCGCGGGCGGCGTTCTCGCTCTGCTTGAGCTTGTCGAAGGCCTGGATGATGCCGATGACCGTGCCGAAGAGGCCGACGAAGGGGGCGTTGTTGCCCACGGTGCCGAGGAAGGCGAGGTAGCGGTCGAGGCCGATGCGCACCCGGGCCTGCGCGCCGGCCATGGCCTCTTCGGCGCTCTTGGTGCCCGAGTCGGCCTCGGCGAGGCCCGCGAGGGCCACCACCGCGGCGGGGGAGGGCGAGCGCTCGAGGCGGGCGCGGGCGCCGTCGAGGTCGCGCTTGCGCAGGAGCTCACGCACCTCGTCGGAGAGCTTGTCGAGGTCGTCGTTGAGCGAGGCGTAGTAGCGGGCGCGCTCGAGCATCACCGCGACCGAGGCCACCGAGAGAGCGACGAGCACCCACATCACCCACTCGGCGCCGAGCATGGCGAAGCGGGTGAACAACTGGATCAGCGAGAAACCACCGTGCATCTGTCACCTGACCTTCGATTGCGAGACCGCGCCGCGGCCTTGGATGCCCTGCCTTGCCGAGTCGGGGGCGGGTGTCAACCTGCGTCTGCCTCGGGCTCGTCGTCTGTCTTGCGGAACTCCCGCAGCACCACCGTCGCGTAGCCGCCCGCGGGGAGCGTGAACGCGAAGCGCAGCGCGCCCTCTCCGTCGGGCTCGACGGTGAGGTCGTCGACGAGCACCCGCAGCGCGCGGCGGGCGCCCTGCGCGAGGTCTCCCGCGCGGGCGAGGTCGTCGAGGCTGAGCCCCGAGGCCGCGAGGACGTCACCCTCGATCGCCGCGACGGCGCCCGTGGGGGCCTTCATCGCCGCGCCGAACATCGGCCCGGTGGGCGAGGCCGCGTGGCTGTCATAGAGCCCCTGCGCCTCGGCGGGGTCGACGGCCCAGGGGCCTCCGGTGGGGTGGCGCACCGCGAGGTCGCCGTCGAGGTAGCGGGTGAGGGCGCCGTCAGAGACGCGCCGCGCGAGCACCGCGTTGAAGAGCTCGGACTGCACCGACGAGGCGAGCATCCGTCGCTCGAAGTGGTCGCGGGGCGGCCTCGCCTCTCCCTTGAGCCACTGACGCCCTCGGGCGGCGTTGTCGCCCTCGCGGCCGAAGCGCTGCTCGCCGTAGTAGTTGGGAGCCCCCGACGCGCGGAGCTCGGCGGCGATGGCCTCGCAGCGGGCGAGGGCCTCGGGGTCGCTCACCTCGGTGAGGCGCAGCACGAAGCGGTTGCCGTGCAGGTGCCCCACGCGGAGCTTGTTGCGGTGGCGCGCCACGGAGAGCACGCGCACGCCCTCGACCTCGACGCGCTCGGCGGCGGCGGGGTCGACGCGGGCGAAGCTCAGGGTCTGCACGGTGACCGCGTGGCGGTCTTTCATCCCGGCCCAGCCGACGTCGCGGGGGTCGGCGCCGAGGGCGCGGGCGAGGAGCTCCGCGGCGCGCTTGGTGGTGGTGCCCGTCTTCTCGACGGTGAGGTAGACGTGCTCGCCCTCTCCCGAGGGGAGGTACGCCGGGATCTCTTCGACGCGAAAGTCCTCCGGGCGCGCGCGCAGCACGCCTCGGACGCCTGCGATCTTCGCGGTCAGGTAGGGCAGCATGGCCGACGGGCGCGGGACCATACCCGACACTTTCTCTCCGCGCACCCGCAGACGCGGCGACTTCGAGGCCGCACACTCCTGGCCCGTGACAGGTCGGACCTCGGCCGTGACAAGACGCTCTCCAGCGTCCGCAAGGTGCATCTCGGCGTCCGCAAGGTGCATCTCGGCGTCCGCAAGGTGGGGGCGCGGGTGAGCGAGCTCCGCGACGCGCTCTCCGACGCGCTCTCGCCGATCATCGACCCGGCCATCGCCGCGCGGGTCACGCCGGGCGCCGTGGTGTGCGTCTCTCTGGCGGGTGCGACTTCGGTCACCCTCGCCTTCGGCCACCTCGACTATGAGTCCCAGGCCGTCGTCGGGCCCCACACCGTCTACGACCTCGCCTCGCTGACCAAGGTCTTCACGGCGCTCTGCGCGCTGCGCCTCGCCTCTCGCGGGGAGCTCTCCCTCGACGCTCCGCTCGGTGAGGTCCTCCCGCTCGCGCGCGGAACGGCCTTCGCGGCGCGCCCGCTCACGGCGCTGCTCTCGCACCGCGCGGGCTTCGAGGCCTGGCGCCCGCTCTACCTCGGCCCCCGCGAGGAGATCCTCCCCGGGGCGCTCGACGGCCCCTCGCGCGACGACGGCGTCGAGGTCTACAGCGACCTCGGCTACATCGCCCTCGGCGCGGCGCTGGAGCACGCGACCTCTACCGCCCTCCCCGCGCTCATCGACCGCGAGGTGCTCGCACCCCTCGGCCTCTCCGGGCGGGTCGAGTACCGCTCCACGGGCGAAGCTGACCTCGCGGTCGCTCCCACCGAGCGCTGCCCCTGGAGGGGGCGCGTGTTGCGGGGCGAGGTGCACGACGAGAACGCCTGGGCGATGGGCGGGGTCGCGGGGCACGCCGGGCTCTTCGGCGACGCCGAGGCCGTCACCGCCGTGGGCCGCGCCGCGCTCGACGCGCTCGCGGGAGACGACCGCTGGATCACCCCCGACGCGATGCGCGCGACGCTCGCGCCCATCCCGCTCGGGACGCACCGCCTCGGGTGGGACGGGCGCTCCCCCGGGGCGTCGTCGTCGGGGCGGTACTTCTCCGACGCGAGCTTCGGCCACCTGGGCTTCACCGGGACCTCTCTCTGGTGCGACCCCGAGCGGGGCCTCGCGGTCACGCTGCTCACCAACCGCGTGCACCCCTCCCGCGAGGGGGCGGGGATCAAGTCGCTCCGCCCCGCCGTTCACGACGCGGTGACGCGCGCGATCTTCTCGTAGGATGTACCTCCCATGAAGTGGACGACGCTCACCGCGCTGACCCTCGGCCTCGCCGCGAGCGCGGGCTGCGACCTCGTCGACCGCCTGCGCGGCGGAGACGAGTCGTCGGGGGACAACACCGGCTCGCAGCAGGCCCCGGTGAACGTGCCCACGACGCAGCCCCCGGCGAACAACGGCAACAACACGGGCCTGCAGCTCCCGAACATCCCGGGCCTCCCTCTACCGAACATCGGCCTGCCCAACCTCAACGGCGGGAGCAACAACGCCGGGAGCAACAACGCCCCGAGGCAGACCGACCCCACGCCCCTCGCGGCGGGCTCCATCGACGCCACGGGGGCCTTCACCGTGCCCTTCATGCAGGCCGAGGCGCAGCAGGTGCTCGCTCAGCTCGTGGGCGCGCTCGCGCCGGCGCAGCAGCAGCGGGTGGCGACGATCCCCTTGAGCTTTCGCGCCAACCCCGCCGAGGTGAACGCCGCCGCGGGGTGCGACCGTAACGGGACCTCGTTCATGATGATCACCCAGGGGATCTTGATGCTGAACGCGGCGCTCGCCGAGGCGAAGGCCGTCGACGAGCTGGCGAACACGACCCTGCGCGACGACTACACCCGCGGGATGATCGAGCGGGTGCGGCGGCAGATGCCCGTGGCGGGGCTCGCGCCCGGGAGCGTGCCGGCGGCCTACGCGATGAACCCGCAGAAGCTCGCGCGGCAGAGGTTCCTCTTCGACGCGTCGACGGCGTTCATCCTCGGGCACGAGCTCGCGCACCACTACCGGGGTCACACCGGCTGCGCCAACGTCGGCCGCCCGAGGGACCAGGCCGCCGAGGCGGAGGACATGCACCGGGCCGTGTCGCGCCTCGCGCCGCTCTTGAACCAGCCCGGCGAGATGGAGGCCGA
>JAEYZO010000013.1 GCA_023428035.1 Pseudomonadota bacterium
GGCCCGCGCTGCGCCCGCTGGCGACGGGCTTCGGCGCGGGGACGCGTGACCTCGCCTCGCGGCCGAACCTGCTGCGCGTGGTGCTGGGCGAGCCCTACGCCGAGGCCGAGGTCGTCGAGGGCGACACCCACGTGGTGCTCGAGACCAACATCGACGACGCGAGCGGGCAGGTGGTCGCCCACGCGAGCGAGGCCCTGCTTCGAGGCGGCGCCCTCGACGCGTGGACCTCTCCCGTCGGGATGAAGAAGGGCCGCGCCGGGGTGATGCTCTCGGCGCTGGCGCCCGCGGGGGACCGGGAGCGCCTCGGCAAGCTCATGCTGGCGGAGAGCGGCTCGCTCGGGCTGCGCTGGCGCGGCGTGCGCCGGATGGAGCGGCCTCGGGCGACGGAGCTGGTGCAGACGCCCTACGGCGAGGTGCCGGTGAAGGTCGCCGAGGGCGACGGGCTGGCGGTGAACGCGCAGCCGGAGTTCGACGTGTGCCGGCAGCTCGCCGAGCGCGCGGGGGCGAGCGTGAGGGCGGTGCACGCGGCGGCCCTCGCGGCGTGGTGGGCGAGGCGGGCCTGACGCGAGTTTGCTGCGCTCCGCGGCGGCGCGATAGCCTCGGGGCCGATGGACCGCCCCGCGCCGAGGGTTCTCCTTGTCGAGGACGACGCCATCACGCGCCGGGTCATCGCGGGTCACCTCCGGCGCGCCGGGCACCCCGTCGACGAGGCCGAAGACGCGACGCAGGCCCTGGAGCTCGCGCTCACCGAGCCGCCTCCCGAGGTGATACTCCTCGACTTGGTGCTGCCCTCCACCGACGGCTTCGCCGTGCTCGAGCGCCTGCGCGCGGCGCCGATGACCCAGAACGTGCCCGTGGTGGTGCTCACGGCGCTCGACGGCGACGCCGAGGTCGACCGGGCGTTCAGCCTCGGGGCCGACGATTTCCTCCGGAAACCCGTGCGCGAGCTCGAGCTCCTCGCGCGGATCCGCGCCCAGCTCAGGCTGCACGGGTACCTCGCCGAGCTCGCTCGCAAGGAGCGCGACGCCCAGGTCGTGCTCGACCTCAGCCAGGCCCTCGCGTCGAGCCAGGACGTGCGGGAGATCCTCCAGATCGTCGTGCGCCGCGTCGCCGCCGCGGTGAACGTCGCCCGCGCCTCGGTCGTGCTCGCTCGGGAGCACGGCGACCGCGGGTGGGTACTGGCCGCCAGCGACGACGCCGAGCTCCAGGAGCTCCCCATCGCCCTCGACCGCTACCCCGAGATCCAAGAGGTGCTCGCCACGGGGAGGCACCTCACCATCGACGACGCCACCACGCACCCGCTCCTGGTGCAGGTGCGGGAATTCATCCGCGGCACGCGGCACCCGAACCTCACCCTCGTGCCCTTGGCCTCCGAGGGCCGGGTCGTGGGCGTGCTGTTCCTCCGCGCGGAGGAGCCCCGAGGGCCCCTCGACGAGCGCGAGCTCAACCTCTGCCGCGTGGCCGCGAACGCGACGGTGGTCGCCCTGCGCAACGCGCGGGAGATCGAGCGCCTGAGGAGCGAGCGCGAGGCCGAGACCGTCGCCCGCGACGCGGCGGAGAAGCGCCTGCGGCTCCTCGAGCGCTACGCCGACCTGTTCATGTCGTCGGCCGACGGGATGGTCGTGCTCGACCCCTCGGGGCTCGTGCTGATCGCCAACCCCCGCGCGTCGGTGATCACCGGCTGGACCGAGGACGAGATGCGCGGCGGCCTCGTGCAGCGCATCGTCGCGCCGGAGGACCTCAAGGTCGTGCGCGCGCTGCGCGGTGAGCTCCTCGCGGGCAAGCACGCGACCAACGTCGACGTGCGCATCCAGCGCCGCGACGCGGCGCAGCGCACGCTCTCGGTCTCCACCGCCCCGGTGCGCGAGGAGGAGGCCGTGCTCGTCACCTTCCGCGACGTCACCGAGGAGCGCGCCACCGCGCGGGAGCTCGCGCGCGCGCAGGAGTTCCTCACGTCGCTGATCGAGAGCTCGCCGGACGCGATCATCGCGGCGGGGCTCGACGGCACGCTGCTGCTCTTCAACACCGCGGCGGAGCGCATTCTCGGCTACCACCGCGCCGACGTGCTCGGGAAGCTCTCGGTGCGCGCGCTCTACCGCGAGGGGCTCGCGAGGGAGATCATGCGCCGCATCCGTGGCGCCCCGGAGGGACGCCTTGAGGCCTTCCGCACCGAGGTGCTCTCTCGCGACGGCGAGGCCATCCCGATCATGCTCTCCGCCGCGACCCTGCGGGAACGCGGCGAGGTCGTCGCCACCGTCGGGATCTTCTCCGACCTGCGAGAGCGCCTGCGGATCGAGGAGCGCCTCGCGACGGTGCAGTCTCAGCTCGCCCGCACCGAGAAGCAGATGCTCATCGCCGAGCTCTCGGGCGCCGCCGCGCACGAGCTGAACCAGCCCCTCACGGCGATCCACGGCTACGCGGAGTTCCTCAAGCGCAAGCTCGACGGCGACGTCGAGATCCTCCGCTTCGTCGACGTCATCCTCCGCGAGTCTGATCGCATGGCGGGCATCGTCCGCAAGATCGGCCGCATCTCCCGCTACGAGACCAAGCCCTACGTCGGCGACGCGCAGATCATCGACATCAACGCCGCGGCCCCCGAGGATGAAGGCCGCCGCTCGACCCCCCCCGAGGAGCGATGAGCCGCCCCCCCGCCCTCCTCGCCCCCCTCGCGCTCCTCGCCCTGGCGGGCTG
>JAEYZO010000081.1 GCA_023428035.1 Pseudomonadota bacterium
GTCGGGGTGCGGGCCCTGGTGCACGTCGGGGCACTGGTCGGCGTGGTCGAGCACGCCGTCGTGGTCGCGGTCGCCGTCGGGGCAGCCGGGCCGCTCGGGGTCGGGGTGCTCGCCCTGGGGCGTGGTCACGCACTGGTCTTCGGGGTCGAGCACGCCGTCGCCGTCGCTGTCGGGGGTGGGGCACCCGCGGCGCTGGGGGTCGGGGTGCTCGCCCTGGGGCACCGTCGGGCAGATGTCGTCCGGGTCGAAGACGCCGTCGCTGTCGGTGTCGAGGAGCGGGCACCCGCGGCGGTTCGGGTCGGGGTGCGGGCCCATGTGGGTGTCGGGGCAGAGGTCGTCGCGGTCGAGCACGCCGTCGCCGTCGCGGTCGCTGGGCGCGGCCTGCTCCCTGCGGATCGGGGCGTAGGCGACGGAGAAGAGCAGGCGCCCCGCGGGGATGCCGTAGCCGCGCTCGAGGCCGACGCCGCCGCCGAGGCCGACCATGACCTGGTCGGCGATGGTGTAGTGCGCGCCGAGGATGGCCTCGCCGCCCCACTGGCCCTCGGAGAAGGCCGAGGAGCCCGAGCGGCCTTGGGTGAGGTCGCGGATGGAGGTGACGACGTAGGCCTCGGGGCCGATGGTGAGGCGGCCCTGGTCGGCGGCGATGCCCACCGCGGCGGTGAGCCGGAGCTCGTTGCCGATGGCGAGGTTCTCGGCGTCGATGTCGCCTCGCACGGTGAAGCCTCCGCCGAAGGACCAGCGGACGGGCCCGCCGCGGCCGGCGAGGGTGAGCCGGGGCTCTACGCGGATGGCCTCGTCGCCCATGTTGTCGGCGCGGGAGCCGATGGGGGCCCAGAGCATCACGCCGAGGTGGAGCGAGATCGGGTCGCGGTCGGCGTGGCCCACGAGGCGCACGCGGGCGCCGATGCGGAGGTCGCCCACCGCGGCGCTGCTGGAGGGGCCGAGGGTGACCGTGGGGGCGGTGGTGGCGGTGCCGTCTTGGAGGAGCGAGATGGGCAGCGAGAGGTGCAGGCCCACCCGGTCGAGGAAGCTCGCGGCGATACCGACGTGGCCGACGAACATCCCGGAGATGACGTCGGTGCTGCGGGTCTCGCCGGAGGGGAGGGTCTGCCGGAGCACCAGGGGGTTGAAGGCGTAGTCGCCTACGATGCCCGCGGCGAAGTACCGGGTGGACGAGTACCAGGGGTGCTCGGCCATGAAGAACACGTCGCCGGTGGGCGTGGGTTCGTAGCGGTTGAGGGCCCAGCCTGACGGCGTCTGCGCGCGCGCCTCGGGGGCCGCGAGGAGCGCCGCGCCGAGCGCGGGGAGCGCCGCGAGGGCGAGGGACGAACGACGAGACCGGGTGCGACTCACCTGAATGACCTCCTGCGGTCGGCGCGGTCCCCCAACGCGGCGGAGGGGGCGCGACCCAATCTCCACGCGCGAGGCGCGCCTTCGGGGGCGCAGCGTAAAGAACCCCTCGACCGCGCAGCAAGGAAATTGCCGGTCTCACGGCGCCTTGACGTTCGCGTCGCCCTTCGCGCACGGTGCCCCGCGCAACGATGCGAGTGCTCCACGTGCTGCACAGCATGTCCTTCGGCGGGGCCGAGGTGCTGGTGCATGATTTCGTCCGCGCGACCCGGGGTGAGGCCTCTCACGCGGTGGCCTGCCTCGACGGGGTCGGTCCCCTCGGAGACGCGCTGCGCGCCGACGGGGTGCGCGTCGACCTGATCGGCCGCCCCGATGGCCTTCGCCCCGACGTGGCCGTGCGCCTGCGCAGGGTGATCGCCGAGGTCTCACCCGACGTCGTCTTCGCCCATCAGTACACGCCGTACTCCTACGCGGCGATGGCCCTGCCCACGCTGCGGCCTCGCCCCGGCTTCGTCTTCGTCGAGCACGGGCGGCACTACCCCGACCAGCGGCGCCCCAAGCGGGTGATCGCCAACCGCGCGGTGTTCCTGAACTACACCGACCGGGTGCTCGCGGTGTGCGGGTACATCAAGAGGCTCCTCGTCGCGAACGAGGGCATCCCCGCGTCGCGGGTCACGGTGGTCTACAACGGCGTCGACCCCGCGCGCTTCGACCCAGGCGAGACCTCGGGCTTCGACACCGAGGGCCTGCGCGCCGAGCTCGGGCTCTCGCCCGAGCACACCGTGGTCACCTGCGTCGCGCGCTTTCACCCGGTGAAGGACCACCCCACCCTGGTGAAGGGCTTCGCCCTCGCGGCGAAGAAGGTCCCCGAGGCGCGCCTGCTCCTCGTGGGCGGCGGGGAGTCGGGCCCCCTCGAAGCGCTCGCGACGGAGCTCGGCGTGCGCGACCGGGTGGTCTTCGCCGGCGTGCGGAGGGACATCCCCGCGGTGTACGCGGCGAGCGACCTCTTCTCGATGTCGTCGCTGAGCGAGGGCACCAGCGTGACCCTGCTCGAAGCCATGCTCTCGAAGCGCGCGGCGCTGGTCACCGACGTGGGGGGCAACCCCGAGATCGTGGAGCGCGACCGCACCGGGGTGCTCACCCCGCGGGGTGACCACGAGGCGCTGGGGGCGGCGATGACCTCCCTCTTGAACGACCCCGCGCGCCGCGCGGCGATGGGCGAGCGTGGGCGCGCGCGGGTGCTCGCGCGCTTCACCCAGGAGCGCATGCACCAGGGCTGGCTCGCCGCGGCGCGAGACTGCCAGAGGAGCTGAACCCGACCATGTGCGGCATCGCGGGCGTCGTCGACCTCACGGGCCACCGAGGCCCGGCCCCGCGGGAGCTCCTGCGGGCGATGGTGAAGTCCCTCAACCACCGCGGGCCCGACGAGCACGGGGTGTACCGCGACGAGCGGGCGGCGCTGGGGCACGCGCGGCTGTCGATCATAGACCTCGCCTCGGGGCAGCAGCCCATGTCGAACGAAGACGGCACCGTCTGGGTGGTCTTCAACGGCGAGGTCTTCAACCACGTCGAGCTCCGCGCCGAGCTCACGGAGAAGGGCCACACCTTCCGCACGCGGAGCGACACCGAGGTGATCGCTCACGCGTGGGAGCAGTGGGGCGTCGAGGCCTTCGCGCGCTTCAACGGCCAGTGGGCCATCGCCCTGTGGGACGCGCCGCGGGGGGAGCTCGTGCTCTGCCGCGACCGCCTCGGGATCCGACCGCTGTACCTGCACGAGGGCGGAGGACGTCTACGCTTCGCGAGCGAGGTGAAGGCCATCTTCGCCGACCCCGAGGTGAGCCGCGCCCTCGACCCGCGGGGGATCGAGGAGACCTTCACCTTCTGGGCCTCGCGGCCTCCCACCTCGGTCTTCGAGGGCGTCACGGAGCTCCGCCCCGGCACCGCGAGGGTCTACCACCGCGACGGGACCTGGACCGAGCGCACGTACTGGTCCCCGCGCTTCGCGAAGGTGCTCCCCAGGGAGAGCCGCGAGCCCGAGACCCTCACCCTCGACGCCGCGGTGGAGGGCCTGCGCGAGCGACTCGAAGCCGCGTCGGCCCTACGGATGCTCCGCGCCGACGTGCCGGTGGGCGCGTACCTCTCGGGGGGCATCGACAGCTCGTACATCGCCTGGCTCGCGCGCCGCGCCGTCACGGGGACCTTTCACACCTTCTCGCTGCGCTTCGAAGACGCCGAGTACGACGAGACGCCCTACCAACGGATGATGGCCGACGCGCTCGGCACCACGCACCACGAGGTGGTGGCCACGCGCGGAGACATCGCGAGGGCCTTCCCCGACGTGGTGTGGCACGCCGAGCGGCCCATCCTCCGCACGGGCCCCGCGCCCTTGTTCCTCTTGTCGAAGCTGGTGCGCGACGAGGGGCTGAAGGTGGTGCTCACGGGCGAGGGGAGCGACGAGGTGCTCGGGGGCTACGACATCTTCCGCGAGGCGAAGGTGCGCCGCTACTGGGCGAAGGAGCCCGGCTCGAAGACCCGACCGCGGCTCTTCGAGAGGCTCTACCCCTACCTCTCGCGCTCCCCCGCGGCGGCCCGCGGGATGGCGCTGCAGTTCTGGGCGAGGGGCCTCGACAGGGCGAGCGAGCCCACGTTCTCGCACGGCCCGCGGTGGTCGAGCGCGCAGGCGCTGCAGCGCTACTTCAGCGCTTCATGGAGGGCACGCACCGAGGCCGACCCGCGCCCCGCCCCGGTCGACGCGTTGGTGTCTTCGCTCCCCGATGACTTCGCCCGGTGGGACCCGCTCTGCCAGGCGCAGTACCTCGAGATGGTCACGCTCCTCGACCCGTACATCCTCGCGTCGCAGGGAGACCGGATGCTCATGGCCCACTCCGTCGAGGGGAGGTTCCCCTTCCTCGACGTGAACGTGGTCGAGTTCGCCGGGCAGTTGCCCGCGCGCTTCAAGCTCTGCGGCCTCGACGAGAAGCACGTCTTGAAGCGCGCCGCCGAGGGGGCCCTCCCTCGCGAGATCTTGAAGCGCACCAAGCAGCCCTACCGCGCTCCCGACGCCCTGAGCTTCGTGGGAGAGGACCCCCCGCCCTGGATCGACGAGGTCCTCTCCGAGGGCGCCCTGCGCGAGGTCGGCGTCTTCGAGCCCTCCGCCGCCCGCGCCCTGTGGGACAAATGCCGCAAGGCCCTCGCCCGCGGTGCCGAGCAGTTCAGCAACGCCGACAACATGGCCGTGGTGGGCGTCCTCTCGACGCAGCTCCTGCACGCCTCGATGGTCGCGCGGCCCCGGAGCCTCGCCGACGACGAGGCCCCCTTCCGAACCGAGGTGCACCGCGTCGAGTGACCGCGCCCGCGGGGCGAACCCGTGGCCCGTGGGGTGCACCATACTCGCGTCGGGCGCGTCGTCGGGCGACGCTGCGCTCACGGCTCACACCCCGTCGAGGACGGCCATGAACACGCTCCGCACGCTCCCCTACGCGCTCTGTCTCGCCGCGATGTTCGCCCTGGGCTGCGGCCGCTCCGCGCTCGACGTGCCCGACGACCCTGACGCCGACGTCCCGGTCGATGTGCCAGGCGACCTCGCTGACACACCCGACACGCCCGACGGAGACGTCCCCGACGGCGGCTGCACCAACAGCGCCCAGTGCGACGACAACCTCTTCTGCAACGGCGTCGAGGCCTGCGTGGCTGGCCGCTGCGTCGCGGGCGCGCCCCCCGTCTGCGACGACGGCGTGAGCTGCACCCGCGACCGCTGCGA
>JAEYZO010000110.1 GCA_023428035.1 Pseudomonadota bacterium
TGTGGGGTCGGGCGGCGGCCGGGCGACGGCCACCTTCGGCACGTCGCGGCCCGGGGCGGGCTGCGCGGTGGTGAGCGTTCCCTGGTCGGCGGCGCAGCCCGCGGCGAGGAGCGCGGCGAGGGCGGGCACGAGACGGACTGCGCGCATCGTAGGGGCCTCCACGCCGCGGAGTATCGGTGAACCCGAGCGCCGGGCGCAACGCGGGGGGGAGGGGCGGTTTCCCCTGGGGCGAGGTGTCGTCTATAGAGTGCGTCCATGTCCGCGCGCTCCCTGCCCCTCCTTTCTCTCTTGTTCACCGCGCTGGCCGCGTGCTCTGGCTCCACGGAGTCGACGAACCCTCCCCCAGAAGACTCTGGCGCCTTTGAAGACAACGCCCCCGTCGACGCCGGCCCGGGTGACACCGGCCCCGTAGACTCTGGCCCCGCTGACACGGGCCCTGACACGGTGGCGGTGTCGATCGACACGCAGGCCCCCGACACGGCCCGCGCGGGCGAGGCGCTCACGGTCACCTGCGCGCTCCGAAACGCCGCGGGAGAGACCGTGGTGCCGCCCATGGGCATGACCCCGACGGTGACCTTCGACCCCGCCGAGAGCGTGCGGACGTCGATGGGCGCCTACACCGCCGTGCGCGTCGGGGAGGTCACGGCCCGCTGCGCGCTGGGCTCGCTGCGCGACGAGAGCCCCGCGCGGATCCGCGTCACCCCGGGGGCGCCCGCGCGGGTGACCACCACCCTCGACCGGAGCTCGATGCGCGCGGGAGAGACCGCCCGCGCGACCTGCGCGGTCACCGACGCCGAGGGCAACGCGGTCACCGACGCGACGCCCACGGTGCGCACCGCGCCGAGCGGCGAGGGGGTGATGGTGACGGGCAACGACGTGCGGGCCGAGCGCGCGGGGATGTACACCGTGCGCTGTGAGCTCCCCGGGGCGATGGGCGACGGCGCCGCGCTCGCGGTGACGCCGGGGCTGCCCGCGACGCTCACCATCGCGCGGGTGCCCGACCGGCCCGTCTACGCGCTCAACGAGGAGCTCGAGGTGCGGGCGGTGGTGAACGACCGCTTCGGCAACGCGATCGAGTCGCCCTCGCTGCAGTTCACCAGCGCGCCCGCGGGCACGACGCCGCGACCCGGGGCCTTCTCCTACGCGGCCGAGGGGATGAAGACCGTCACCGTGCGGGTGACGGGCGAGACCGAGGGGGGAGTGACCCTCTCGCGGAGCACGAGCTTCGTGGTCGACAGCAGCGGGCCCGCGATCCGGTGCACGACGCCGGGCGACGCGACGATGGTGAACCACACGCCGGGGTCTCCGTTGATGATCACCGGGTCGCTGAGCGACACGTCGGGGGTGCGCTCGCTGCGGGTGAACGGCGCCGCGGTGTCTCCGCGCAACGACGGCACCTTCACCGCCACGGTGCCCTCGCGCTTCGGCATCACCTTCGTCGACGTGAGCGCGACCGACAACCAGGGCATCGAGAACAGCCGCACCTGCGCGTACCTGGTGAGCGACCGTTGGGTGGCGGAGACGTCGCTCATCGACGACGCGGTGACGCTCAGCACCACGCAGGCCGCGGTGGATGACGGCAACCCCGTGTCGCCGATCACCTCCGTCGACGACCTCCTGCAGACGGTGGTGAACAGCCGCGGGCTGAGGGACCAGCTCCACTCGACGTTGCTCGCGGCGAACCCGCTGAAGAACTCCTGCGACCAGGAGGCGTGCGTCTTCGGGCGCTGCACCTGCCTCTTCCGCTCGCGGGTCGACTACCGCGACAGCCAGATCAACGGGCCCAACGTGACCTCGCTCGCGCTCGTGAACGGGGGCCTGCGCGCGACGGTGCGCTTCGAGAACCTCAGGGTGAACCTCGGCATCTCGGGCACGCTCTCGACCAGCGGGTGGGTGACCTTCCGCTCGGTGGACGTCGGCGTGACCTTCGACCTCTCGTCCTCGGGCGGGCGGCCCCGCGCGGCGGTGCGGCCGAACACCACCACGGTGAGCGTCGGGACGATCAACACCGACTTCGGGGGCATCACCGGCACCATCGTCAACGTCGTGGCGAGCCTGGTGAACGGCTACCTGCGCACGCAGGTGTCGAACCTCCTGCGGAGCTACGTGAGCGACAACTTCACCCGCGTGCTCGACGGCGTGCTCGGCGGCCTCGACGTGTCGTCGCTGGGCGCGAGCTTCAACGTGCCGCGACTCGACGGCATGGGGAGCGTGCCCCTGCGCTTCGGCCTGGGCCTGTCGAGCCTGAGCGCGAGCACCTCGCGGCTGCGGCTGGGTCTGGGTACGCGCTTCTCGACCACGACCACGCGGGCCACGCCTTCGCGTGGTGTGGCGCTGCCGCCGGGCACGTCGAGCGACCCCGCGCTGCGCACGCCGGCCACGGTGGCGCTGCACCCGGGGGTGCTCAACGGCGCGCTGCACGCGCTGTGGCGGGGCGGCTTCCTCGACGCGAGCATCCCGCTGTCGCGGCTGGGCGACGCCTTCCCCGCGGGGACGAGCATCACGGTGGCGGCGGCGCTCCCGCCCGTCGCGCAGCTCGGCACCGGGAGCCGGGTGATCCTCGACCTGGGCGGCCTCACGGTGACGCTCAACCTGCCGGGGGTGTCGGCGCCGCTGCGGGTGTCGCTCGGCGCGCGGGCCTCGGCGGCGGTGACCCTGGTAGGCAACGACCTGCGCTTCGGGTCGATCATGCTCGACGAGCTGCACGTCTCCCTCGACACGCTCTCGATCACCGGCATGGAGCGCGCCGACCTCGTGCGCGGCCTGCGCTTCGTGGTGCAAGACCTCGTGGAGCGCTCGCTCAACGACGCGCTGCCGGCGATCCCGATCCCGGGCTTCACGATCCCGTCGTCGCTGTCGAGCTACGGCCTGCCCGCGGGTCGCGAGCTGGGCATCACCTCCCCCGCGCTCTCGGTGGAGTCGGGCCGCTTCGTCCTCCGCGGGGGCTTCGGGCTGCGCTGAGCGCGCCCCGCGTCACCGCCCCTTGGGCCACGTGAACGCGAAGGTCGCCCCGCCCCCCTCGCGGTCCTCCACCCACGCCCGTCCCCCCTTCGACTCCACCAGCCGACGCACCACCGCGAGGCCCAGCCCCGCGCCCGCGCCCTCACCGCCCAGCGTCTCGAAGGCCCCCCAGATCCGCTCGCGGTCGCACGGCGCCACCCCCGGGCCCTCGTCGCGCACCGAGAAGCGCACCATCTCGCCCTCGTCCTCCGCCGAGACCTCCACCGTCGAGCCCTCGCGGCCCGCGTGCGTGAGCGCGTTGCCCACCAGGTTCAACAGCACCCGCTGGAGCGCCGCGCGCTCCGTGGTCATCGTCGGCATCGCGCCCTCGACGCTCACCGCGGCCCCGCTCCCCGCGCTCAACAGCGACACCACGTCGCCCAGCACCTCCGCCGCGCTGAAGGTCTCGACCCGCGCCGCGCCCCCCGCCTCGCTCGCGCGGCCGTACTCCACCAC
>JAEYZO010000116.1 GCA_023428035.1 Pseudomonadota bacterium
GCGCTGGTCGAGCGCTGGGCCGACCGCGCCCGCGCGCACGAGGTCGACCCGCCCACGGTCGACGGAGCCCTCGCCTGGGCCGCGCCCCTGCTCGAGACGCTCGCGCCGCTGGTGAGCGACGTGCCCCTCCTCGTCGACCGGGCGCTGCGCGCGGAGGAGCGCGTGGTCTTCGAGGGCGCCCAGGGCACGCTGCTCGACCTCGACCACGGGACCTACCCCTTCGTGACGAGCTCGAACACCGTCGCGGGCGGCGCGTGCACGGGCGCGGGCATCGGGCCGACGCGCATCGACGAGGTCGTCGGGATCACCAAGGCCTACTGCACCCGCGTGGGCAACGGGCCCTTCGCGACGGAGCTCACCGGCCCCGAGGGTGAGCGGCTCCGAGAGGTGGGCGAGGAGTTCGGGGCGACGACGGGGCGGCCGCGGCGCTGCGGCTGGCTCGACCTGCCGGCGCTGCGCTACGCGGCGCGGGTGAACGGACTCACGGCGCTCGCGGTGACCAAGCTCGACGTGCTCTCGGGGATGGAGCGCGTGCCGGTGTGCACGGCTTACCGGGTCGGGGGCGAGGAGACCACCGAGCTGCCCGTCGACGCGCTCGAGGGCGCCGAGCCGGTGTTCACGGAGATGGAGGGATGGGGCGCGGAGCTCGCGTCGGCCCGGTCGTGGGAGGCCCTGCCCGGGCCGGCGCGGCGGTACCTCGAGGCGATCGAGGCGGCGACCGAGGTGCCGGTGGTGCTGGCCTCGGTGGGCGCTGACCGCGAGGCGACGGTGGTGCGCCGCGAGGTGCTTGCTTGATCGACCGCGGCGCGCTGATCGTCGCGCGGGTGCCGGGCGGGTACCGCGGCGTGCACCGGCCGAGCCTCGACGCGGTGTGCCCGACCGGCAAGGCGGGCGCGGGTTTGAAGCAGCGCTACGTCGACGCGGTGGTCGAGGGTGACGGGGTGCTGGAGGACCTCGATCACGCCGCGGAGCTCCTCGACGCCGCGCGCGCGGTACGGCTCTTCGACGTCGAGCTCGTGGTGTTCGAGGTGCCGCAGGAGGCCAGCGCCCCCGGCGCGCTCCCCCTGGCCACGGCGCCGCCCGCGGACGGGCTCGCGCTCCTGGGCTGGGACGTCTTCGAGCCCCTGGAGCCCTGGTGGTCCGCGATATCGAGGGGCCGCGAGGGGTGCGCCCTCAACGCGCACGGGCTCTTCGACCGCCGCGCCGACGCCGAGCGCCTCGCTGCGACGCTGAACGGCGAAGACCCAGAGGACCATGTAGTCGCGGCCCGGGTGTGGCTGCACGGCGGAGAGACCGAGCGATGAGCGAGACCGAACGCGTCCTCGACGACCTGGTGCGCGCGCTGCGCGTGGCGCACGGGTGCCACACCGTCGTGCTCTACGGCTCCCACGCGCGCGGCGCGGAGGACTCCACGAGCGACCTCGACGTGCTGGGCGTCACCGCCTCGGGGACGCCGAAGCGCCTCCTGAAGGTCGCCGAGGGCATCGTGATCGACGCCTTCGTCGAGCCAGAGTCGGCGCTCGAGGTGCTCACCGAGTCGGCGCTGCGCTTCGAGCACGGCCGCGTGCTGTGGGAGGAGGACGACTACGGCACCCGGCTCCTCGAGCGGGTCGCGGCGCTGGCCGCCGAGGGGCCCCCGCGCCTCGAGGCCGAGGCCGACCGCTCGGCGCGCCTGTGGCTCTACCGCACCCTGCGCCGCACCAAGCAGAGCTACGACGACGACGACGACCTCGCCTCGCTGCAGCGGCGGGCGCTGCTCCAGTCGGAGCTCCTCACGGAGTACTTCCGCCTCCGCGAGCGCTGGTACCGCGGGGTGAAGCTCTCCGTGGCGTGGCTCGCCACGCACGACCCGCCGGTGTACCAGCGGATCGCGCGCGCCCTCCGGCACGAGGCGTCCTACGACGACCTCGAGCAGGCCGTCGACGCGGTGCTCGCGCTCCCCGAACCGAAGCTGCCGCACCACGCCGTGCTGCGCACCATCGACGCCGTGCGCGGCGACGACGACGCCAACCGCTTCCGAAAGACGATGCGCAGGGCCTTCGAGCAGGGCCGCGTCGAGCGCCTGCCCGAGGCGCCGCGAGACGACCTCCTTGGCACCTTCCGCGCGAAGGTGCGCGCGGCGGACCAGTACGGCGCTGAGATCCCCGGGCTCCGCGCTCTGTCCGACGCGCTCGCGACGACGCACCACGAGCGGGTGGTCGTGTGGCGCTTTCAGGGCAGCCGGACCACCTGCGAGCTCTACACCGACGGCTCGGGCGCCGAGCTCATCGGGTGGGCGATCCCCGTGTGAGCGCCGCCTCGCGCGCCGCCGACTGCGCCAGGCTCAGGGCCTTGTAGAGGAGCGACGTGAAGATCGGCACGGCGTGCGGAGGCGTCGCGAGCGGGCTCGCGTCTCGCACCGCCACCGCGGCGGCCACGGCGTCGAGCGCCCGCTCGGGCTTGCGGTTCGCGAGGAACACCAGCGCCAGGTCGCGCAGCGAGAGCGAGAGCGCCTCGCGCTCGGGCCGGTCGTAGTGCGCGTCGATCACCTCGGGCATCACCGACGCCATGCGGGCCTCTCGCTCTGCCTCGGGGAGCGAGACGTGCTCGACCATGCGAGCCGTCCCGAGCTCGATGAGCGAAGGTCGGGGGAGGAGCATCAGGCCCTCCGGCTCCACGAGGATCCCGAGCCCGCCGTCGCCCCGCCCCGCCGCCGCCGCGTCGAGCACCTCCGTGGGGTGTGACCCGCCCCCGGTCGGGAGGGACTCGATCGCGCCGCGGGCCGTCGGCCCCCACGGCCTGACCG
>JAEYZO010000140.1 GCA_023428035.1 Pseudomonadota bacterium
TCTCGTGGGCTCGGATATGTTTATAAGAGACAGCCCCCGACGGGGGCGCGGTCGACGCCGCGACCCCGGTCGACGCCCCGGTGGCGAGCGACGCAGGCACGGGGGCGAGCGACGTGCCTGCTGTGAACGACGTGCCTGTGGTGAACGACGCGCCTTCGGTGAACGACGTGCCTGTGGTGAACGACGTGCTGCCTTCGGTCGACGTGGCCGCCCCGACGGACGCGGGAACGGGTGCGCTGCCGGACACGGGCACCGGGTCGGTCACCGACGTGGGCGCGTCGACCGATGCCGGTGCGTCGACCGATGCGGGGAGCGGCGGAAAGAAGCCCGGATGCCTGTGTACGACGGTGGGCACACCGGGCAGCGGGGGCGCAGGATGGACGGTGCTCCTGGCAGCCTCGCTGCTGGGGATGCGCCGTCGCCGCCGGTGACGTGCACGAAGCGCTCGCGGCCGACGGAAGGGACCGGCGGCCAAGGCCAGCTTGAGCACTACCCGTGCGGGCCCACCGAGCCCTGAACCGCACGAACATGCGATACCTGGCCCGGGAGTGTCTCGGTAGCGTCCCAACGACGCCGGTAGGCGTCCTGGGAGAAAGCTCGTGAAGAACCTTCGCTACCCTGTTTCGATGCTGCTGGGCACGCTCGCGGCATGCTCCTCGACGCCTGCTCCGGTCGACGCCGGCGCCGACGTCGTCACGCCGTCCGACGTCGTCACACCGTCCGACGTCGCCACGCCGTCCGACGTCGTCACGCCTCCCGACGTCGTCACGCCCCTCGACGTTGTCACGTCCCCCGACGTCGTCACGCCCCTCGACGTCGTCACGCCTCCCGACGTCGTCAGCACGGACGTCCCGGTGGTGCCGCGCTGCGGGACCATGGGATCGCCCTCATGGGCCATCGAGAACCCCCTCCCGGTCGATCAGCCCTTCACCTCCATCTTTGTCGCGGGGCCGAGCGACATCTACCTCGCCAGCAGCAACGCGGCTGCGGCCCGGCGGTGGAACGGGTCCACCTTCGCACCCGTCGGCGGCGGCACCGGCGTGTGGGGCTCCAGCGCCACCGA
The DNA here is from genome assembly GCA_023428035.1 of Pseudomonadota bacterium. Taxonomy (GTDB): domain Bacteria; phylum Myxococcota_A; class Polyangia; order Polyangiales; genus JAEYZO01. The sequence continues at coordinate 1,064 of JAEYZO010000140.1, forward strand.
CGTGATCTTCACCGACCCGATGGGCGTCCGCCGTGGCGCGGGCGCGACCTTCACCGCCACCGGGCTTGGGGGAGCGTTCCGCGCGGTGCACGGGAGGGCCGCCAACGACGTCTTCGCGGTCGGGGTCGGCGGCGCCGTTCGCCACTGGAACGGCACGACCTGGGAGACGCTGAGCAGCGGCGTGACCGCAGAACTCTCCGTGGTCTTCGAGGTCGCGCCGAACGATGTCTGGGTGGGCTCGCGCAGCGGCGGCGAGGGTGCGTCCATCCCGCTGCTGCACTACGACGGCTCGGCGTGGCAACGGTACACCACAGCGATGATCTTCACCGGCGCGTCCTTCGTGACGCCGCCGACGGCGGTCTGGGGGTCGGGGCCCGACAACGTGTACTTCTGCTTCCCCGAGCGCCCCGTCACCCGATGGAACGGGAGCGCCTTCGAGCAGATCCTGATGGCCGACCTCCCCGGCGGATGCAGCGGCGTCTCCGGCACCTCGGCCACCGATGTGTGGTTCGTCGGGCGCACGACGAGCAACGGGTACGTCCATCGCTACAACGGCACGGCGGTCACGCACCCGTGGCCCGCCGGGTCGCGGCACCTCCAGTCGGTGCACGCCGCGTCGTCGACGCTGGTCGCCTTCGGGGGGCAGGGCGGCTCCTTCGCGACCTGGGACGGAGCGACCTTCACCGAGCGCTCCGGCGGGTACCGCGAGGAGATCCACCGCGTGTGGGTCGCCGCCACGGGCGAGGTCTTCGCGCACGGCCCCGACGCGATCTACCTCGGTGAGTGCGGCCAGTGGTCCAAGGCGGTGGGCGCGCCCGGAGACCGCGGGGACGTCACGGGGCTCGACGCGACCCACGTGTGGTTCGGCGCGACCGGAGGGGTGCGTCGCATCAACGGAACGCCCCGCACGGTCGGCCCGCTGGAGCCCTACGGCATCGGCGACGCGACGGACACCACCTACGCGATCTGGGCCGCGAGCCCGACCGCGGTGTTCGCCGCGGGCACCACGCGCAGCGTCGAGGGGATGCCGTCCCGCAGCTGGGTCCGAGCCTGGAACGGCAGCTCGTGGCGCGACATCACCCCCACCGTGCCCTTCTTCGGAAACCGGCGGCTGACGGGGTTCAGCGCGACGGAGGTCTTCGTCGGCGCCGCCGGCGGCGTGGTCGCGCGCTTCGACGGGACCACCTGGACCACCGAGAACATCGGGGTCACCGACTTCGTGCAGGACGTGATCGCGCTCCCGGGCAACGTGCTCATCGCGCTCACCAGCAACGCGCGAAACAGCCGCCGGCGCTCGCCCGCGGGCGTGTGGTCCTCGGCGGGCTGGGGCCCCGGAGGGTCCCTGTCGTTCCAGAGGGGGTGGGGCAACGCCGAGAACGACGTGTACGCCACCCGCTACAGCGGCAACGGCACGTACCTCTGGCACTGGGACGGCACGGCGTGGTCCGAGGTCTCGATCCTCTCGGACTACCTCGACGACGTCGCCGGCAACGCCGCGGGGGACGTCACCGCGGTCGGCAACGTCGGCCGCATCTGGCGCCACGGCCGCCGGGCGCCGTAGCGCGACCGCGGGCGGCTAGGGCGTCCAATCGCCCCGTCGTCGAGCCGCGGTGGCACGCCCTGTCGAACACGTCGCACTTTGGGTGTTCACCCCGCGGTTGCCCCCGCGGTCGCCCGCCAGCCGCGCCATGAACTCCATCGGCGTCATCAGTCGGTGCGTCTCGCCGCGACCGTCACCGCGGCTCCACTTCACTCGATACGCGACGCTCCCGTAGGGCAGCACCGCTCACCCGATCGAGCGCCGCCGCGGGCGGGGGCCACGTAGCGCAGCAGCCGCTCTCGGGCTCCCGACCATCTCTCAGACCGTCCCCCCACCATCTCCAACACCCCCCGCGACCATCTCCAACACCCCCCGCGACCATCTCCAACATGGTCCCTCCACCAT
>JAEYZO010000159.1 GCA_023428035.1 Pseudomonadota bacterium
GACGTGCTCGACGTGGGCTCCGGCGACGGGGCCGCGGCGAGCGTCGTCGCGCCGTACTGCCGCGCGCTCACCTGCGTCGACACCAACGCGCGCGCGGTCGAGGCCGCGCGTGAGCGCTTCGCCGGCCAGGGTCACGTCGACGCGCTCGTCGCCGACGCCGAGGCGCTGCCCTTCGAAGACGCGTCCTTCGACAGCGTGCTGGTCTTTCACACGCTCACGTACACCGAGCGCCCCGAGGTCGCGCTCCGCGAGTGCGCGCGCGTCGCGAGGCCCGGCGGTCGCGTGGTGGTGCTCTGCCTCGACGAGCACCGCCACCAGCGGCTCACCGCGCGCTACGGCGAGCGCCACGCGGGGCTCTCGCCCGAGCGCGTGCGCGCGCTGCTCGACGCCGCGGGGCTCACGGCGCGCCGCTGCGAGGTGGCGAGCCGCGAGCAGAAGACGCCGCGCTTTCAGGTCGTTCTCGCCGTCGGCGAGAAGCCGCGATCAACCCCCTACGCCCCCCGCGAGAAGAAGCCGCGAACATGACCGACCTGCACCCCCTCCAGAGGTTGATGCGCGAGCGCATCGCGATCATCGACGGCGCGATGGGCACGACCATCCGCACCTACGGGATGACCGAGGCGGACATCCGCGGGGCGCGCTTCGCCGACAGCAAGAAGGACCTGCTCAACAACGGCGACCTCTTCTCGCTCACGCAGCCCGACATGATCTGCGACATCCACCGACGCTTCCTCGAGGCGGGCGCGGACATCATCGAGACCAACACCTTCGGCGCGACGAGCATCACGCAGAGCGAGTTCTTCGTCGACGACCCGCGCGAGCGCGGCGGCCGCAAGGACCCGGCCTTCTACCAGGGGGTCATCGAAGACCCCTTCCTCAACGAGCTCGCGTGGGAGATCAACTACGAGAGCGCGAGGCAGTGCCGGGCGTGGGCCGACCGCGTCGCCAACCGCGACGGCAAGCGCCGCTTCGTGGCGGGAGCGATCGGCCCGCTCACGGTCTCGCTCTCGAACTCGCCCGACGCCGACGACCCGGGCTTTCGCACGGTGACCTTCGAGCAGGTGAAGCGCGCCTACGCCCACGAGGTGCGAGCGCTCATCGCGGGCGGCGTCGACACGCTGCTGGTCGAGACGATCTTCGACTCGCTGAACGCCAAGGCCGCGCTCGTCGCCATTCAAGAGGTCTTCGCGGCCGACGGGGTGTCGCTCCCGATCCAGGTCTCCGCGGCCGTCGGGCGCGGCGGCGAGACCATGATCTCGGCGCAGACCATCGAGGCGTACTGGAACGCCGTCTCGCACGTGAGGCCGCTCTCGATCGGGCTCAATTGCTCGCTCGGCCCAGACCTCATGTACCCCTTCCTCGGGGAGCTGGCGGAGAAGGCCACCGTGGCCGTGTCGGCGTACCCCAACGCGGGCCTGCCGAACCCGCTGTCGCCCACGGGCTTCGACCTCGTGCCCGCGGACATGGGGCGCTTCCTCGGCGACTTCGCCAGGGGGGGGATGATCAACATCGCGGGGGGCTGCTGCGGCAACACCCCCGAGCACATCGCCGCGATCGCCAAGGCCCTCCAGGGCGTCGAGCCACGCGCGATCCCCGACGACGAGCCCCGCGTCGAGCGCGCGCCCGAGCTGTGGACGCGCGAGGCGGAGCGACCCTTGCGCCTCTCGGGCAGCCAGCCCTTCACGCAGCAGCGGGGCGTCTACGTGATGATCGGCGAGCGCACCAACGTCGCCGGCTCACCGAAGATCGCCAGGCTCATCAAGGAGGGCAAGTACGAGGAGGCGGTGAGCATCGCGCGGCAGCAGGTCGAGAGCGGCGCCAACGTGATCGACGTCTGCATGGACGAGGGGATGATCGACGGCGTCGCGGCGATGCGGCGCTTCCTGTCGCTGCTCGCGAGCGAGCCCGAGGTCGCGAAGGTCCCCTTCATGATCGACTCCTCGAAGTGGGAGGTCATCGAGGCGGGCCTGGAGTGCCTCCAGGGCAAGGGGATCGTGAACTCGATCTCGCTCAAGGAGGGCGAGGAGACCTTCAAGGCCCGCGCCCGCCACGTGCTGAAGTACGGCGCGGCGGTGGTGGTGATGGCCTTCGACGAGCAGGGCCAGGCCGCGACCTACGAGGACAAGGTCCGGATCTGCCAGCGGGCCTACGACGTCCTCGTGAACGAGGTGGGCTTTCCGCCCGAGGACATCATCTTCGACCCGAACGTGCTCACCGTCGCGACGGGGATGGAGGAGCACAACAACTACGCCGTGGACTTCATCGAGGCCACGCGCTGGATCAAGTCGCACCTGCCGCACGCGAAGGTCTCGGGCGGCGTGTCGAACATCTCGTTCAGCTTCCGCGGCAACAACAAGGTCCGCGAGGCGATGCACTCGGCCTTCTTGTTCCACGCGATCGCGGCGGGCATGGACATGGGCATCGTCAACGCGGGGATGCTCGAGGTCTACGAGGAGATCGAGCCCGGGCTGAGGGAGATGGTCGAGGACGTGCTCCTCAACCGCCGCCCCGACGCGACGGAGCGCCTCGTGGAGCTCGGCGAGCAGATCAAGGCGGCGAGCGCGGGCGCCGAGGCCACGGAGAACAAGGCCGAGGAGTGGCGCCGCGGCAGCGTCGAGGAGCGGCTCTCGCACGCGCTGGTGAAGGGCATCGACGCGTACATCGACATCGACACGGAGGAGGCGCGGCAGAAGCTCGGCCGACCGCTCTCGGTGATCGAGGGGCCGCTCATGGACGGCATGGGCGTCGTCGGCGACCTCTTCGGGGCCGGCAAGA
>JAEYZO010000208.1 GCA_023428035.1 Pseudomonadota bacterium
GCCGCGGCCCCCGTACGCTGCCCCTCTCCCTCTCCCTCTCCTCCGCTCTCGGTGCCCCTCGTTGCGCTCCGTCGCGGCCTCGTGGGAAGGTCCGCTCCACCCTATGGAGCCCGACGCGCGCCCTCCACCTCGCAAGGCCCTCGTCGACACCCTCCTCTCCGAGCGCGCGCTCCTGCCCGCCGCCGGCGTCGCCCTCGTGGCGCTCCTCGCCTGGGTCGCCCTCCGCCCCCGCAACTACGGCTCCGCCACGGACTTCAACCTCCCCGTGGTCGACGACCGCGGCGGCCTCGCCGACGAGAGAGTGCGCCTCTCCGACCTGCGCGGCCGCGCCGTGCTCCTCGACTTCTGGGCGACCTGGTGCGGGCCCTGCCGCGCGGAGCTCCCGGTGCTCGTGCGCCTCCACCAGCGCTACAGCGCGCGGGGCTTCACCGTCGTGGGCGTGAACGTCGACGAGGCGGGGCCCGCGCTGGTGCCGCAGTACAAGCGGCACTTCAACATCCCCTACGCGGTGGTCTACGACCTCGGCAACGCCGCCTCGCGGGCCTACCAGGTCACGGGGCTCCCGACGCTGGTGCTCATCGACCGCTCGGGCACCGTGCGCCGGCGCTACGCCGGGGCGATCCCCGAAGACACGCTGGCGAGCGCCATCGAAGGGGTGCTCTAGCGCTTGCGGGGGCACCGCGAAGTCTCGTAGAAGCGCGCCGTGAAAGAGGCGATCGAGAAGGCCCGCGTGCTGCTTGAAGCCCTGCCGTACATCCGGCGGTTCCAGGGGCGCACCTTCGTCATCAAGTACGGCGGTCACGCCATGGTCGCGCCGGAGCTCAAGGAGAGCTTCGCCCGCGACGTGTGCCTCTTGAAGTACATCGGCGTGAACGTCGTGGTGGTGCACGGCGGGGGGCCGCAGATCAGCTCGATGCTGAAGCAGTCGGGGGTGCAGTCGCGCTTCGTCGACGGGCTCAGGGTCACCGACGACGCCACCATGGAGGTCGTCGAGATGGTGCTCGCGGGCTCCATCAACCAGGACATCGTCTCGCTCATCTGCCGCCACGGGGGCCGCGCCGTGGGCCTCTCGGGCAAGGACGACGGCTTCGTGCTCGCCGACCGCCTGCCGCCGATGCGCTCCCGCGACGGCGAGGAGGTCGACCTCGGCCGCGTGGGAGAGGTCCGCCACGTCACCCCCGACGTGGTGGTGGAGCTCATGCGCGCGGGCTTCATCCCGGTCATCGCCCCCATCGGGGTCGACGACGGCGGCGCCTCGCTCAACCTCAACGCCGACACCGCCGCGGGCAAGGTCGCCGAGGCCCTGCGCGCCGAGAAGCTCATCCTCCTCACCGACGTCGAGGGCGTGCGCGGCGGAGACGGGCAGTTCCTCTCCTCGCTCGCCGCCAAGGACGCGCGGGAGCTCATCGAGCAGAGGGTCATCGACGGCGGGATGATCCCGAAGGTGGAGTGCGCCCTCGACGCCATCGCTTCGGGCGTGCGCAAGGTGCACATCCTCGACGGCCGAAAGCCCCACGCCGTGCTGTTGGAGATCTTCACCGACGGCGGGATCGGGACCGAGATCACCCGGGGATAGGTTCAACTCCACCCCGGGAGGAGTCCAACTCCACCCCGGGAGGAGTCCAACTCCACCGCGGGTAGTGTTCAACTCCACCGCGGGTAGTGTTCAACTCCACCCCAGGAGGAGTCGAACTCCACCGCGGGTGATGTTTGTGCCGCGGTGTGCCCATCCGCGCCCGTAGGCACACCGAGCCGTGCTCCTGCGCCGCCCGACGGCCTCGCCGTGGTAGAAGCGCCGGCGCCATGCCCACCACCGCCGAGCTCCTCGCCTACGCCGACCAGCACCTCCTGCGTACGTACAAGCAGCCCCCGCTGGTGCTCACCCGCGGCGAGGGCTGCCGCGTCTGGGACACCGACGGCAAGTGCTACCTCGACCTCTACGCGGGCATCGCCGTGTGCGTGCTGGGCCACGGCCACCCCGCCATCGTGAAGGCCGTCACCGAGCAGATCGCCCGCCTCGGGCACGTCGCCAACTACTTCTACACCGACCGCCAGCTCGAGCTCGCCGCCGCCCTCGCGGAGCGAACCGGACTGGAGCGGGTGTTCTTCTGCAACTCCGGCGCTGAGGCCAACGAGGGCGCGCTCAAGCTCGTACGCCGCTGGCACGCCTCCAACGGCAACCCCGAGCGCGCGGGCATCGTCGCCACCTGGGGCTCCTTTCACGGTCGCACCATGGGCGCCGTCGCCATGACCGGCCAGGCGAAGTACTGGGAGGGCTTCGGCCCGCGCCTCTCGGACATCTCCCACGTGCCCTACGGCGACCTCGACGCCATGCGACGACGGGTGAACGACCGCACCGCGGCCATCATCGTCGAGCCCGTGCAGGGCGAGGGCGGAGTGCTCCCGGCCCCCGTCGGCTACCTCGAAGGGCTGCGCCAGCTCTGCGATGACACCGGCGCGCTGCTCATCCTCGACGAGATCCAGACCGGGGTGGGGCGCACCGGGAGGTTCCTGGCGTCGCAGCACCGGGGCGTGCTCCCCGACGTGGTCACCATGGCCAAGGGCATCGCCGGCGGCGTGCCCATCGGCTTCTTCTCCGCGCGGGAGCGCTACGCCGACGCGCTCCCCCCAGGCAGCCACGGGAGCACCTTCGGCGGCAACCCCCTCGCCGCCGCGGGCGCCCTCGCCGTGCTCGACACCCTCGACCGCGAGGGGCTCATCGAGGGCGCGGTCACCAAGGGAGAGCACCTCCTCACGCAGCTCAAGGGGCTGGTCGCGAAGCACCCCACGGTCGCCACCGCGGCCCGAGGCTGGGGGCTGATGGCGGGGCTGGTGCTCGCCGACGACATCGACGTGCGCGGCGTGCTGGGCGCGCTCCGTGAGCGGGGCGTGCTCCTCTCGATGGCCGGAGACAAGGTGCTGCGCTTCGTGCCCGCGCTCACCGTGACCGTGGCCGAGCTCGACGAGGGCCTCGCCGCCCTCGACGCCGTGCTCGCCGACGCCCCCAGGGTGAAGCCGTGAAGCGAGACTTCCTGGAGCTCAGCGACCTCTCCCGCGACGAGCTGTTGGGCGTGCTCGACCGCGCCGCGGCGATGAAGGCCGACCGGAGGGCCTACCGCCCGCTGGAGGGCCAGAGCGTCGCGCTGATCTTCGAAAAACCCTCGACGCGCACGAGGGTCTCCTTCGAGGTGGGCGTGTACGAGCTGGGCGGTCACCCGGTGGTGCTGTCGAGCCGAGACATGCAGCTCGGCCGGGGCGAGACCGTTGAAGACACCGCGCGCACCCTGTCGGGCTACGTGCGCGGGGTGGTGATCCGCACCTTCGGCCAGGAGAAGATCGTCGCGCTCGCGAAGGCCGCGAGGGCGCCGGTCATCAACGCCCTCACCGACGAGCACCACCCCTGTCAGATCCTCGCGGACCTGCAGTGCGTGAAGGAGCGCAAGGGCCGCGTCGAGGGCCTGCGCTACGCGTGGGTGGGCGACGGCAACAACGTCGCCCGGAGCTGGGGGCAGGCCGCCCAGAGGCTCGGTCTGGAGCTGGCGCTGGCCTCCCCCGAGGGCTTTCAGCTCGATCCGAAGGCCGAGGGCTTCGGGCCCACGGTGACGGTCACCGCCGACCGCTTCGAGGCCGTTCGTCGGGCCGACGTGGTCATCACCGACGTGTGGGCCTCGATGGGGCAGGAGGGCGAGGCCGAGCGAAGGCGCAGCGCGTTCGCGGGGTGGTGCGTCGACCCGAGGCTGATGGCCGAAGCCGCCGCGGGGGCGGTGGTGCTGCACTGCCTCCCGGCGCACCGGGGCGAGGAGATCGACGCGGTGTACCTCGACGGCGAAGGTGCGGCGGTGTGGGACGAGGCCGAGAACCGACTGCACGCCCAGAAGGCCTTGATGGAGCTCCTGCTCGGGTGACGGGGCCGCCGCGCGCGGACTGTCCCGAGTCGCGGGAGGGCGCGCGCGGGAACGCTGACAAACCATTGCCAACGGGCCTTCGATGGTCGACCGTAGGGCTCCGGTAGGCACTCGGAAGGTACGCTGCGGATGGACAAGGTCATCGGGATCGATCTGGGGACGACGAATTCCTGCGTGGCGGTGGTGGAGAACGGTACCGCCGTGGTGATCGCCAACCGCGGCGGGTACAAGACCACGCCGTCGATGGTCGCGATGACCGAGGCCGGCAAGCGCCTGGTGGGTCACCTCGCGAAGCGCCAGGCGATCACGAACGCCGAGAACACGGTCTACTCCGCGAAGCGCTTGATCGGGCGCAAGTGGAACAGCCCGCAGGTGAAGCAGGTCTCGCAGTCGGCGTCGTACACGATCGTCGAGGGCCCCCACGGCGACGTGCGCGTCGCGCTGCGCGACAAGGTGTACTCCGTGCCCGAGGTGAGCGCGATGGTGCTTCAGGAGATGAAGCTCATCGCCGAGGAGTACCTCGGGAGCGAGGTGCAGAAGGCGGTGGTGACCGTCCCCGCGTACTTCAACGACAACCAGCGGCAGGCGACGAAGGACGCGGGGGCCATCGCGGGCCTCGACGTCATCCGGATCATCAACGAGCCCACGGCGGCGGCGCTGGCCTACGGCTTCGGGCGCAACATCGACCGCACCGTGGCGGTGTACGACCTCGGCGGCGGCACCTTCGACGTGTCGATCCTCGAGATCGGCTCGAACGGGGTCTTCAAGGTGATCTCCACGGCGGGCGACACCTTCCTCGGCGGCGAAGACTTCGACGCGCGGGTGATCGACTGGCTCGTCGACGAGTTCACCCGCGAGCACAACATCGACCTCCGCAAGGACCGCATGGCCCTGCAGCGCCTCAAGGACGCGGCGGAGAAGGCCAAGGTCGAGCTCTCGTCGGTGAAGGAGGTCGAGATCAACCTCCCCTTCATCATCTCGTCGGGGCGCAACGAGGCCCTGCACCTCCAGCGGGTGCTGAGCCGCGGAGAGTTCGAGGAGCTCACCCGCGACCTGGTCACCCGCACCGTCGACATCGTCAAGCAGACGATCGAAGACGCCGGGCTCAACCGCGACGACGTCGAAGACGTCATCCTCGTGGGCGGCATGACCCGCATGCCCCTGGTCGAGCGCATGGTGGCCGACTTCTTCGGGAGGGAGCCCTCCAAGGGCGTTCACCCCGACGAGGTGGTGGCCATCGGCGCCGCGATCCAGGGCTCGGCCCTGGTCGACGACGACCAGCCGCAGCAGCGGGTGGTGCTCCTCGACGTGACGCCGCAGACCCTCGGGATGATGGTCGCGGGCGGCCTGATGGAGCCCCTGATCCCGAAGGACACCACGGTGCCCACGGCGCGGTCGAAGATCTTCACCACGTCGCGCGACAACCAGACCGCGGTGAAGATCCTGGTGATGCAGGGCGAGGCCGACCAGGCCGACCAGAACGAGCTCCTCGGGGAGTTCATCCTCACGGGCCTGCGCCGGGCCCCCGCGGGCGTGGTCGAGATCGAGGTGACCTTCGAGATCAACGCCGACGGAATCGTGAGCGTGCACGCGAAGGACCTCGAGACCGGCAAGGAGCAGTCGATCACGGTGACGGCCACCTCGGGCCTCACCCGCGACGAGATCGAGGCGATGATCGCCGGCGGCCAGGAGTACGCGCTGGAGCGCAAGCGCGACGAGGAGTTCGAGGCCACCCGCCAGGAGGCCGAGTCGCTGATCCACGAGATCGAGCGGCTGTTCGAGAAGGTGGCGAAGGTCGTGGGCGGGAGCGACTATGGCCGCGACGCCCTCGACAAGGCCCAGGGGGTCATCGAGCGCACCCGCGTGGCGCTCGACCGTAGGGACAACACCGCGCTCAAGGAGCAGATCGAGGCGTTGTCCCGCACTCTTCGGATGTTCAAGGGCGTAGTGGCGAAGGGTTGATCCCCGCGCCTCCGCGGTGGAGAATTCGAGGATCATGAGCGGCCAAGGGCGCAACCCGTCGAACGAAGGAGGGGCCGATGACTGGTTCGACCTCCTGTTCGACGACGACACGCCCGCGGCCGGCACCGAGTCGCCGGGCGGGCCTCGGGGCACGGGCGACGCGACGAACCCCGCGCGGCCAGTGCCTTCCCCTGCGCTGAGCGCGCCTCCCCAGGGCGACTCGTGGGACTTCGACCCCACCGCCCCGGCGCAGTCCTCCGAGGGCTCCGACGAGTTCATCGACTTCGGGTCTTCGCCGCACCCCGAGCCCGCGGTGAACACCCCGGCCTTCGGGCAGGCGCCTGCGGGCTACGGCTCTCCGGCGCCTCCGCTCCGCGCGCCCTCGTCGGCGCCGCGGGGGGTGGTGGGTGGAGCGGGTGGGCGTCGCTCGACCCCGGCCACCGTGATGTTCGGGGCCCCCCCTGAGCCCGTGCACAACGCCACTCGGCCGCAGTCCTTCGTCACGCCGGCCACGCCCCTGCCGATGGTCGAGGCTCCGCCCGCGTCGTCGCCGATGCCGCCGCGGCCCTCCCCCAGCGTGGCCCCGGCCACGGCGTCGTCGGTGGTGCCCAAGGCCTCGTCGCTGCCTTCGCCTGGAGACATCCGGCCTACGAAGAACCCCCTACGGGGTCGCACCCCCCTGCCGCGCGCGCCCATCCCTCGCTCGATGGCGCCGAGGGCCGCGACGCCGATCACCACCCCGCCGCCGGTCACGTCTCCGCCCCCCGACCCGGTGAAGATCGACCGCGCCGCGCGGGGCCGCCCCTCGGACGAGGCCATCGAGCTCGACCCCTCGGACCTCGACTTCGAGGACGTCGACGAGTCTCTGCAGTTCGACCCGACGGCCCGTGCCGCGTCGGTGCCTGTGCCGAGGCCCTCGGTGCCGGTCTCGCAGAAGGCGACGCCGGTGGTGCCCCTCAACGACGTGGTGCGCGACCTCGAGACGCCGATCATCCCGCCCACGCCGGCGCCGGGACCGCCGCGGAGAGACTCCCGCGAGAGCCCCGTGACGACGGGGATGTCGGCCCGTCGCGAGATGCACGAGCGCTTCGAGCTGGGCGACCTCTCGGGGGCTTTGTCGCTCTCGGAGTCGCTGCTGGAGATCGACCCGGGCGACGCCGACGCGAGGGACATCGCCAACACCTGCCGCTCGCGCCTACGGGCGATCTACGTGGGCCGTCTGGGCTCCCTGGATCAGGTTCCGGTGCTGCTGGTGTCGCCCTCGGAGCTGCGCTGGCTCGCGCTCGACCACCGGGCGGGCTTCGTCCTGTCGCTGATCGACGGCGTCTCGACGGTCGAAGAGATCATCGACGTGTCGACGATGCCGCAGATGGAGGTCCTGCGGACGCTCTACAACCTCATCACGCAGAACGTGATCAACCTGCGCCGCGCTTCGATGGTCTGAGCGACGGTTAGTTGTCGATGCCGACGACGTCCGCGGGCGCGACGTCGACGGACGTCCCCGCGTCGGTGTCACCGACGTCGGTGCCCACGTCAGCGGGCCCTGTGTCAGCGGGGCCGGTGTCAGCGGGCCCTGTGTCAGCGGGGCCCGTGTCAGCGGGGCCCGTGTCAGCGGGCCCTGTGTCAGCGGGGCCCGTGTCAGCGGTGCCCGTGTCGGCGGTGCCCGTGTCGGTCATCGCGGGCACGTCGCTCGCGGTGGCGTCGTTGCTGATGGCGTCGCTGCTGCCCGAGTCGCTCGGCCCGGTGTCTCCCGACCCTGTGTCGCGGGGGCCCGTGTCGCGGGGGCCCGTGTCGGTCACGCCCGAGTCGCTGCGCGGACGCGGGACACACGCGGCGATCCCTTGCGCGATGGCGGTGTCGGCGGGGCAGCAGATGCAGGCTCCGCCGGCGCAGCCGCGCTCAGGGGCGACCTCCTGGCGGCAGACCTCGTTGTTGCCGCCGTTGCAGTCGAGGTCCTGCTCGCAGCGCGCGCCGACGGACTGCGTGGTGCAGCCGAGGGCGATGAAGACGAAGGGGAGGAGCGAGGTGAGGCGCATCGACGTGTGGGCTCCGTTTCGGGGCGCGCAGTCTATCGACCCGTCGGCAGAGGGCAACGGTCATCGACGTCACGGGTCCCACGCGCAGCGGAAGCCGAGGTTCGGCTGTCGCGTGTCGGGGAGGAGGAGGACTCGCGCGGTGGCGCGGCCCATCCATCCGGGGTGGTCCCACGCGCCACCACGGGCGACGCGGCGCCCTTCGGCGGTCACCCCTGGGGTGGGCGGAGGGTCGAAGGGGAGGACCGCGAGGTGCACCGAGCGCTGGTCCTCGACCCACTCCTGCGCGTTGCCCGCGAGGTCGAGCACGCCCTCGGGCGTCGCGCCGCTCGGGAACGACCCCACCGGAGCGGCGAACGCGTAGCCGTCGTCGTCGTCGCGGCACTCGCTGGTGAGCGCGCCGTGGTTGAACCGCCCCGGGTCGTACTGCTCTCCCCAGGGGAAGTTCCTCGCCTCTCGGCCGCGGGCCGCGCGCTCCCACTCGGCCTCGGTGGGGAGCCTCGCGCCGCGCCAGGCGCAGTACGCCCTCGCGGCGCTCCAGGTCACGCC
>JAEYZO010000255.1 GCA_023428035.1 Pseudomonadota bacterium
GTGGTGGAGAGGGCGCGGCGCGCCCGCGCTCGGGGCGGGAGAGCCGCTGGGCCTGGTCTTCGTCACGGAGGCCGACGTGAGCGAGCTGCGCGCGATGGCCTGGGTGGAGTACCTGCGCGCGGAGCTGCCGTTCCCGCAGCCGGCCTTCGGGAGCGCCGAGGCGCCCGCGACGCCGCAGGAGCTCCGTGAGAGGCTCGCGCTCGCCGAGGGGGAGGTCATCGACGCCATCGCGCGCGCCGCGGGGGGCGGCGTCTCTGACGACGAGCCCGACTGGTTCGTGGCCTTCGCGGATCGGTACCTCCCGCTGGCGTGCTGGAGCGTGGGCTTCGGCCTCGCGTCGACGGGGCGGGTGGAGCTGCCTGACATGCTACGCCGCGCCGAGGGGGGACTGCGCGGCTTGATGAAGCGGCCTCCCTTCGACGCGCTGGGAGACATCGTGGAGCGCCTGCGGGAGCAGGTGGAGCGGCTGGGGCGGCAGAACGCCGACCTCGAGGCGGCGCACCTGGTGTTGTGGCGCGTTCACCTGGAGACGCTCCTGCGTCCGTTGTCTCCCGCGGGCGCCGCGGTGGTGGAGTTCGACCTGCCCGCGATGGGGGCGAAGGTGTCGGAGCTGGTCCCGCCGCCGGCGCCGGGGTCGTCTACGTCGGGGGCGGTGGGTCGGGTGCTGGCGCCCGCGGTGACGGTGAAGCTCGCGACGGCCGCGGGGGAGCGGCGCTACGCGCGCGGCGCGCTGGTGAGGTCGCGGTGACTCGCGCTCAGAAGTAGTAGCGGAAGCGCAGCGCGGCGGTCCCGCTGAACACGCGGTTGTTGCCGGAAGGGTCGATGAGGTTGAGCACCGGGCCGCCGTCGATGAGGAGCTCGATGGGCGCGCGGTGCCACTGGAAGCCGATGCCGAAGAGGAATTCCGCCCCCACGCCGACGGTGTCCGTCCGCGCGGGGTGGCCGCCGGAGGAGCGGAAGCCCACGCGGCCTCCGGGGCCGAAGTACCAGACGAGGTCTGACCAGCCGAGGTCCTTGAGCCGGGGCATCCAGAAGAGCGCGTCGACGCGGACGCCGAAGCCGAGCCACTCGTAGCCCGCGTGAAAGCCCGCGTCGGCCTGCAGCGACACCCGCTGTGAGAAGAAGTAGTTGAAGCTCACCCCGTTGTCGGGGAAGCCCACCACCGCGCCGAGCCCGACGCGACGACGCACAGCGATCTCCTGCGCGCTCGCGGTCGGAGCGACCAACGCCACCGTGATCGCCAGCGGCGCCGCGGCCCGGAGGGAGCGTCCCATCACGAGGGGATGACAGCGCGGGGCGCGCGGCGCGGTCAACGGTGTGCGCGCGCGCGACAGCGCCCGGTCACTTCTCTTCGTTGAGCGCGGCCTTGAGCACGGGCGAGGGCTTGAAGCGCACGACCCGCCGGGGCGGCAGCACGATGCGCTCGCGGGTGCGCGGGTTGAGCCCCCAGCGCGCCTGCTTGTCGCGCACCACGAAGTTGCCGAAGGTCGACACCTTCATCTTGTGCCCCGACGCGAGGGTCTCTTTCATCGTGTCGAAGACCGCGTCGACGAGGTCGGCGGCCTCCTTCTTCGAGAAGCCCCCGACGGTGCTGTACACGCGCTCGATGATGTCGGCCTTGGTCACGTCGACTCCTCCCGGCGACGATGGAACCACGGCGCCGCGTCGCGCCGCAACGGTCATCGCCGGGTGGCGTCGTGGGCGTCGCACACCGCCTTCACCGCGGCCTCGAAGCGAGCGTCGACCTCGGCGTCGTTGAGCGATCGGTCTCCCGCGCGGAAGGTCAGCGCGAAGGCCAGCGCGTGCTCCGCGGGGGAGAGGTCGCCGCCCGCGAAGCGGTCGAACAACACCACGTCCTCGCAGAGGTCCCCCGCGCCCGCGCGCAGGCCGTCGATGAGCGATCCCGCGGGCACCGACTTCGCCACGCGCAGCGAGACGTCCCTCCGCACCGCGGGGAAGCGCGGCGGAACCTTCGCCGTGGGCTTCTTCAAGCTCAGCCCGAGGGCCTCGGCGTCGAGGTCCGCCACCATCGCCGTGCGCCCGAGGTCCGCGCGCTCGACCACGTCGGGGTGCAGCGCGCCGAGCGCGCCGATGTCCTTCCCTCCGAGTCGTACCCACGCGAAGGCCCGCGGGTGCGCCCACGGCGGAGCTTCGCCGTCGGTGTGCAGCGTCGGGGTCTCGCCGGTCATGCGCTCGCAGAGTTCCTGCACGACGCCCTTGAGGTCGTAGAAGTCCACGTCTTCGGGCTTCGCGAGCCACGCGTCACGCGGCCCCGCCATCGCGACCGCGACGCGGGTGCGCTCCTCGGGCAGGGGCTC
Organism: Pseudomonadota bacterium; assembly: GCA_023428035.1. Classification (GTDB taxonomy): domain Bacteria; phylum Myxococcota_A; class Polyangia; order Polyangiales; genus JAEYZO01. The sequence goes on from JAEYZO010000255.1 coordinate 2,319, forward strand.
CGTCGGGTCGGCGCTGCGCGCGAACACTGAAGCCAGCTCGAACAAGCGCACCCGAGGCTCGCCGTGACGTCGCGCGCGACCGACGGCCGCGATCAACCGCGGCACCAGCGACGGGCGCAAGAGACCCCGCTCCGCGCTCAGGGGGTTCGCGAGGGGCACCGCGGTCGACGGGTCCATCCCCGCGGCCTCGACCTCGGCCGGCGACGCGAAGAGCGTGAAGACGGCCTCGTCGAGGCCCAGCGACGCGAGGGTCCCGCGGAGCCTGCGACGCAGCTTGAAGTCCCGCGTCACTCCGGCGCGCGCGCCTCGCGTGGGAGGGAGCGTGGGCGCGATGCGGTCGATGCCGCGCACCCGCGCGACCTCCTCGATGAGGTCGACCTCGCGCGAGACGTCGTTGCGGAAGGGCGGGACCGCCGCGGCCACCACGTCGCCTTCATCGTCGGCGACCTCGAAGCCCAGCGCGCGGAGCGAGCGCGTCGCCTCGTCGCGGGTCACCTCCGCGCCGAGCAGCGCCGCCGCCCGGGTGAGCCGCATCGCCACGGGACGTCGCC
>JAEYZO010000108.1 GCA_023428035.1 Pseudomonadota bacterium
GGACCATGCAGCCGCCGAAGAGCACCCGCGTCGCGCTCAGCCACACCACCACGTTGTCGCGGGTGTGCGCCTCGCCGGGGAAGAAGACCTCCGCGGCGGTGCCTCCGACGCGCACCACGCCGGGGGGGGCGATGATGCGCGGGCGCCACCCATCGCGGCGCGCGAGGTCGACCGTCGCCTGCGTCGCCCAGGTGGCGATCCCTCGGGCGAGGACCGGGCCGATGCCGCCCATGCGGTCGTTGTGGAAGTGCGTGACGACCAGCGCGCGCACCGGGCAGCCGCGCTGCTGGGCGATGGTGAGCAGTCGGTCGGTCTGCGCGCCGGTCCAGGGGGTGTCGACGAGGAGCCCGGCGTCGGGCTCGCACACGAGGAGCCCGTTGGAGGGGAAGGTGCCGGCCGAGACGGTCCCCCAGGAGGTGTGGACGTAGACGTTGTCGACGAGGGGCGCGAGCGACACCGGCGCGGTGGAGGGGACCACCACCGTGTTCGAGGCGGCGCAGCCGAGGGCGAGGAGGGCGACGACGGAGGAGCGCACGGCGGCGAGTGAAGGGGGGATCACTCCTGAGCGCAAGCGAGCCCCGCCGACGCGCGGCGGGTGTACCCTCCGCGGCCATGTCGCTGCGGTTCTTCTACGGTTCCGGTTCGCAATTCGCCTGGCGCGTGTGGCTCGCGCTGGAGCACAAGGGCGTGCCCTACGAGTGCCGGGTGCTGTCGTTCTCCGACGGCGAGCACCGGCAGCCCGAGTACCTCGCGATCAACCCGCGCCACAAGGTGCCCGCCATCGACGACAACGGCTTCACCCTCTACGAGAGCGCGGCCATCGTCGAGTACCTCGACGAGCGCTTCACCGACGGGCCCTCGCTCTTCCCCGGCGACCTCGAGCAGCGCGCGCTCCAACGTCGGGTCATCGCCGAGGTCGACAGCTACCTGCAGCCCCTCCATGGCCGCGTCGCGAAGAGCGTGTTCTTCACGCCGCCCGAGAAGCGCGACCCGAGCGAGCTCGAAGAGGTGAAGACCCTCTGGGCCGCCGAGGTCGCGCGCTACGAGACGCTCGTGGCCGAGGGCTTCGTCGGCCCCTCGATCGGCGCGGCGGACTTCACGCTCTACCCCTTCATCGCCACCGCGGAGCGCTTCGACCAGCGCCACCCCGGGCTCGACCTGCAGGGCGCGATCCCCGCGGGTGTGCTCGCGTGGCGCGACCGGATGCGCGCGCTCCCCTACCACGACAAGACCTGGCCCCCGCACTGGAAGGCCTGACACCCCATTGACCCTCGCGCGAGCGCGGGGGTAGTCCCGTCGTCATGTCGAAATCCATCATCGTGTGTGGGCACGGGCCGGGCATCTCTGACGCGGTCGCGCGTCGCTTCGGCCGCGAGGGCTACTCGGTCGCGATCGTGGCGCGCAACGCCGAGCGGCTCACCGCCGCCGCCGAGGCGCTCTCGAAGGAGGGCGTCACCGCCAAGGCCTTCCCGTGTGACCTCGGCGACTTCAACGCCGTGAAGTCGATGGTCAACGAGGTGCGCGCGTCGCTCGGCCCCGTCGCCGTCCTCCACTGGAACGCCTACATGGGCGGCGCGGGCGACCTCCTCGCGGCCCCCGCGGGCGAGGTGCGCGGCGTGTTCGACGTCGCCGTCACCGGCCTCATCGCCGCGGTGCAGGCCGCGCACGAGGACCTCAAGGCGCAGAAGGGCGCGCTCCTCGTGACGGGCGGCGGCTTCGCCTTCTACGACCCCAACGTCGACGCGATGGCGACGCAGTGGGGCGCGATGGGCCTCGCGATCAGCAAGGCCGCGCAGCACAAGGCCGTGGGCCTGCTCTCGAAGAAGCTCGCCCCCGACGGCGTCTACGTCGGCGAGGTCGTGGTGCTCGGCATGGTGAAGGGCACGGCCTTCGACCACGGCCAGGCGACCCTCGACCCCCACGCCATCGCCGACCGCTTCTGGGAGCTCTCGCAGGCTCGCGGCGAGACCTCGGTGAACTTCGGCTGAGGGCCCACAGCCCGCCGCACGCGGTAGGAGCGGAGTTGGGGGTGGAGGCCCTTCACACGCTCACGGGCTCGCCCGCGAGCACCGCGCGGTGCGACAGCGACGTGACCCCCGCGGGCGCCTCCGACGTCGCCCCCTCGCGGTGGATCGCCACCACCTTGCACTCCACCCCGAGCGCGCGGAGCTGAGCCGCCACCACCGCGTGGTCGTCGCTCGGCGCGCAGGTCACCACCACCGCCGCGGACAGCCTCGGCGCGAAGGGGCCCAGCGCCTTCAGCACCCGCCCCGCGTCGAAGCTCTCCCCGGGCTGCACGCACGCCAACAGGTCGAGCGCGGCGCCGAGCACCTCCTGCGCGCGGCCCCCCTGCGCGTGGAGCTCGTGCACGCGCGCGCCGATCAGCACCAGGTCGACCAGCGCGTCTTCGCGAGACAGGTACGACACCAGCCCCGCCGCGAGCGACACCGCCGCGTCGAGCACCGCGGGGTCGCGCTGGCCCCTCACGTCGGGGTCGAGCACCACCGCGGCGCGGCGGAAGTGCTCCTGCTGGTACTCCCTCACCACGGGGAAGCCCGTGCGCGCCCAGCTCCTCGCGTGGAGGTCGCGCACCGGGTCGCCCGAGCGGTAGGGGCGCAAGCCCCGCAGCTCGAAGGAGTCACCGCTCGCGAGGGCCTGCGGCGCGCCCCCCGGCTGGTGCCGCGGTCGAAGCGGCATCGACACCGACGTGACCCGCGCCGCGCGAGGGAGCACCACGAAGCGCACGCCGCGGGAGCGCACCAGCGGGCCGTAGGTGAGCCCGAGGGGCACCATCGCCCCGACGTGGAAGGGGTCGAGGTGGTGCTCTCCGCGCGCGCGGAACTTCGCGGTCACCGTGAGCGTCACCCGCGCGCCGGGGGCGAGCACCGGGAGGCGCGGCGCGGGCGCGTCCCAGCGGCCGTCCCAGGGGAGGAAGGGCCCCTCGACGAGGACGTCGGCGTGGGCGCGGTCGCCGTCGTGGGTGAGCTCCACCGCGAAGTTCACGGGCTCGTCGATCACCGCCCTCGCGGGGGCGCGCACCTCGACCCGCACGCCATCCATCGCGAAGGCCCGCCGCGCGGCCACCGACACCACCGCCGCGGCCATCAAGAGGCTCCACACGACGTAGACGTCCGCGCGCTCGATCTCGAGCCCGAACATCCCCACGGGGAAGAGCATCAGCGCGTAGCCGCGCCCGGCCGGCGTGAGCGCGTAGTAGAACCAGAACAGGGGCTGCACCGCGCGCCCGAGCCGCGTCTTGCGCCAGCGCTCCCGCTCCTCGTTCGTCGACGGGATCAGTACGTGGTTGAGCCGCTCGTAGTCGACCTGCCTCAGCCGCTCGCGGAGACGTCCGAGCCGCTCCGCCGCCGCGCTCACACCGGCACCTCGACCTTCGCCACCAGCGCCCTCACGATCGCGTCGGCCGAGGCCCCGCTGTAGCGCGCCGACGGCGCGAGCGCGACGCGGTGCGCGAGGGCCGGCGCCGCGAGCGACTGTACGTCGTCAGGGGTGACGTACCTGCGCCCCTGCAACATCGCGCGGGCCTGAACGCTGCGAAAGAACGACAGCGCCCCGCGCGGAGACGCCCCCATCGCGAGCTCGGGGTGGTCCCGCGTCGCGGTCACCACGCGGAGGAGGTAGCGCGCGACGGGCTCGCGCACCTCGACCTCCCTCGCCGCGTCCTGCAGCGCCGCGAGGTCTGAGCCCGTCGCGAGGGGCTCTACCCGGTCGAGGGGGTCGGCCCGCTGCCGCGCGTAGAGCATCGCGAGCTCGGCGTCGGCGGCGGGGTAGCCCACCGACACCCGCAGCGCGAAGCGGTCGAGCTGCGCGTCGGGCAGGGGCCAGGTGCCCTGCGACTCGATGGGGTTCTGCGTCGCGAGGACGAAGAAGGGCCGCGGCAGGAGGTGGGTCACCCCGTCGACGGTGGCGCTGCCCTCGTTCATCGCTTCGAGGAGCGCGCTCTGCGTGCGCGGCGAGGCCCGGTTGATCTCGTCGGCGAGGAGCACGCTGGTGAAGATCGGCCCGCGGTGGAAGGCGAAGCTGCCGTCGCGGGGGTCGAGCACCTGCGCGCCGAGGATGTCGCTCGGCAGGAGGTCGGGCGTGAACTGCACCCGCGTGCACGGCACCTCGAAGCACTTGGCGAGGGCGCGGGCGAGGGTGGTCTTGCCCACCCCAGGGACGTCTTCGATGAGCACGTGCCCGCCCGAGAGCACCCCCGTGAGGAGCAGCTCGATCGCGTCGGGGCGGCCCGAGATCACGCCCGCGAGGGCCGCTCGAATGCGCGCGAGGAGGGCGTCGGGTTCCACGGTGGGGGCGGTCGCTCCGGCTGCCATCGACGGTACACGAAACGCTGCGGGGGCGACGAGGTCTTCCCGCGCGGCGCGTCAGGCCGTCTCGACCTCGATGGTGACGTGCCGGAGCGCCACCTTCTCTCGCAGCGCCGCCCGGTACTCCGTGAGGGTGCGCGGGCTCTCCGCGCGCACGGCGACGATGCACACCCGGTGACCGGGGGAGGGGTCCCACACGTGCAGGTCGACCACGGTGGCGCCGTGCGCCTCGAGGGTCTCGCGGATCAACCCCAGGGTGCCGTCGTCGGGCGCGGAGTCGACGAGGGTGCGACCGGCGCTTCGCAAGAGACCTACGCCCCAGCGCAGGATCATCGCGCTCCCCACCAGCGCGCTCACCGGGTCGAGGAAGGCCCACCCGAGGAAGCGCCCCGCGAGCAGCGCCCCGATCGCCAGCACGCTCGTGAAGGCGTCGGCCATCACGTGCAGGTAGGCCGCGCGGAGGTTGTCGTCGCTCCCGTGGTGATGGTGGTCGGGCCCGTGGTGATGGTCGTGGTGATGGTCGTGGTGATGGTCGTGGCCGTGCTCGCCCGGGGGCGCGAGCCACGCGACGCTCACGAGGTTCACCACGAGGCCGAGCACGGCGACCACGAGGGCCTCGGTGTACGCGATGGGCTGCGGGTGCCGGAGCCGCTGCGCGCCCTCGAAGGCCATCTCGACGGCCACCGCGAGGAGCACGAGGGCGTTGGTGTAGCCCGCCAGGGCGTGGACCTTTCCGCCGCCGAAGGCGAAGGCGCCGCGCTTCGAGCGGGTGCGGGCGAACCAGTAGGCCCCGGCCGTGAGGGCGAGGGCGCCGGCGTGCGTGGCCATGTGCCAGCCGTCGGAGGTGAGCGCGAGGGAGCGGGTGAGGTAGCCCGCGATGAGCTCCGCGACCATCGTCGCGAGGGTGAGGAGCGCCACCTTGAGCGCGCGCCCCTCGCGGCCGTCGTCGGGGGCGGTCACCTCGTCCCTGCATCGGAGCTCGGCGTCGGTCACGGCGTGGGTCTCGACGCGAGGATTACCGCGTTTCGCCCCCGGCGCCCACGTCGCGGAAGGAGAGGGCGACGCGGGTCTGCCCGCCGCCCGAGCGCGCGTGCATCGCGCCGCGGTGCATCGACGCCGTCGCCTGCACGAGGAACAGCCCCAGCCCCATGCCCATCCCCGGCTCGCGGGTGGTGAAGAAGGGCTCGCCCAGGCGGTGCAGGTGCTCCGTCGGGACGCCCACGCCGCGGTCGGTCACGGCGACCTCGAAGGCGCCGCGCTCCTCACCCGGCTCGAGGGTGAGCTCGATCGGCGGCGGAGGGGAGAGCGACGACTGCGCGAGGCGCGCGTTGTCGAGGAGGTTCGCCACGGCCTGACGCAGCGGCTCGGCGTAGACCGACACCTCCCGGGCGGCGACCGCGCGGGCGAGGGTCAGCGCCACGGGCGCGTCGGGGTGCGTCGCGCGCCACTCGTCGACCGTCGCGGTGATCCAGGGGCCCAGGGGCACGCGGTCGGCGGCGGCCGCGTCCTGCCCGTGGGCGCGCATGCGACCGAGGATCTGCTTGCATCGCCTGATCTCCCCGCGGATCAGGTCGGCCTGCGCCCGGGCCTCGCTGCCCTCGGGGAGGAGCTCGCTGAGCTCCGACGCGAGGATCGCCACGGTGCCCATGGGGGTGTTGAGCTCGTGCGCGGTGCCCGCTGCGAGGGTGCCCAGGGCGCTCCACCGGGCGGCGCGCTCGCGCTCGACCCGCTCGGCGGAGAGCTCCTCCTCGCGCCGTCGCAGCGAGGTCGTCACGCGGTCGATGAAGTACCAGAGGCAGCCCGCGGTGAGCGCGAAGGCGAGCCACATCCCCCGCACGTGCAGGAGGAACATCCCCGGCGTGTGCCAGACGTGGATGGCCTCGGGCCGCGCCATGAGCAGCCCCGCGAAGAGGGCGACGGCGCAGAGGGTGACCGCGAGGCTCCAGCGCCGGGGCACCATGATCCCCGCGAGCGCGACGTGCAGGAGGTACAGGGTGGTGAAGGGGTTCATCGCGCCGCCGGTCCAGATGAGGAGCGCGGTGAGGGCCACCGAGTCGAGGATGAGGTTGCCCGCGATGGCCGCGTCGGAGAGCCGCGCGCCGCGACGCAGCCGCAGGGTGAGCACCACGTTCGCGACGGCGAGCGCGCCCACCACCAGCGCGAGCGGCGCCGCGGGGAAGGGCGCGCGCAGGACGAACCTCACCCCCACGATCGACGCGAGCTGCGCCGCGATGGCCGCCCACCGGAGGCGCACCAGCCACGCGACCTGCAGGGGCGAGCGAGACGCGGCCATCAGCGCTGGGGCGGGAGCTTCTGGAGCTTCCGCTGGAGGGTGCGGCGGTGCATCCCCATGCGCCGCGCGGCCTCGGAGATGTTGCCCTGACACTCTGCGAGCACGCGCTGGATGTGCTCCCACTGCGCGCGGTCGAGCGACGGCACGGTCACCTCGGGCGCGAGGGCATCGCTCTCGTGCTCGCTGAAGGCCGCCTCGATCTCCCCCGGCTCCGCGGGCTTGGTGAGGTAGTTCACCGCGCCGCGCTTCACCGCGTCGATCGCCGTCGGGATCGACCCGTAGCCCGTGAGCACCACCACGGCCACGCCGGGCACCAGCGCGATGAGCTCGCGCAGGAGGTCGAGGCCCGAGCCCCCCGGCATCCGCAGGTCGATCACCGCGTGCGTGGGGGCCTCCCGCGACGCGAGCGCGAGCGCCTCGTCGGGAGAGGCCGCCGTAGAGACCGACCACCCGCGCCGGGACATCGCAGCGGAGAGGGCCGCGCGGAAGGCCGCGTCGTCGTCGACGAGGAGCATCCGCCGCGGCGTCGCGGGCGCGTCGGTCATCGCCGTCGCGATCACACGAAGCCGCGCCGAGGGCAACGCCCCCGTGTCGCCCGCGACATCGTGACGCACGCGCGCGCTGCGGCCGATGGTCGCAGGCGCTTGAACCCCCTGGCGGAGCGCGCATATCAAGCCCCGCCGTGCAGATCCGTCTCGCCATCGTCGCCGCCCTCGCCCTGTGCGCGGGGTGCGGCGCGCCCTCGGGCGACTCGCAGACCGGCGTCGACGAGCTCAGCGAGCGGGGGCGCTACGTGTTCCGGGTGGAGTTCCCCGACGGCGGGCTGCGGCGCGGGGTGAACGACTTCGAGGTCTCGTCTCGCACCGCCGACGGCACCCCGGCCCGGCTCGCCTCGGTGGTCGCGGCGATGCCCGCGCACGCGCACCAGACCGTGACCGCGTCGGCCGAGGGCGACCCCGCGACGGGCGAGTACGCCGTGCGCGGCCTGTCGCTGCCGATGGGCGGTCGCTGGGTGCTCACGCTGCGCTTCGAGGGCGGAGCCGCGAGCGACCAGGCCCTGGTGTTCACCGAGGTGCCGTGACCCTCGCGGCCCGCGCCGTCGCCCTCGCGTTGATCGCGTCTCCGGCGGCGGCGGGCGCGTGCC
>JAEYZO010000278.1 GCA_023428035.1 Pseudomonadota bacterium
GCCCCGGTCGTGCCGCCCTCGGGCTTTCCGCCTCCCGCCGCGCGCGCGCCCTCGCAGCACCCCTCGCAGCACCCTCCGCAGAGCCCCTCCCAGCGGCCCCCCTCGATGGCGCCCGGGTCGGTGCTCCCGCCGCCGCTGCTCCTCGACGTGACGCCCTTCAGCCTCGGCGTCGAGACCGCCGGGGGTCTCTGCGAGACGGTCATCCAGCGCAACGCGACCATCCCCGTCGAGCAGACGCGCAACTTCGCCACGGTGATCGACAACCAGACCGCGGTGATCATCCGGATCGCGCAGGGCGAGTCGCGCCGCTTCGGCGACAACCAGGCCCTCGGCCAGCTCGAGCTCAGCGGCCTGCGGCCCGCGGCGCGGGGCGAGGTCGTCGTGGCCGTGACCTTCGAGCTCGAGGCCGACGGAACGCTCAGCGCGCGGGCCACCGACGTCGAGACGGGCAACGCGCAGGCCGTGAGGATCAACCTCCTCACGCTGCCGTCAGAGACGGCGCAGGCCGACATGGCCGCGCGGAGCCGCGAAGGGGAGCACGCGGGGGCGTGAGCCTGGGAGGGAACGGTCCGATGTTGACTCGCAGTGGAACGTCTTCGCGCCGCGCCCCGCCGGGGGGGAGGTAGGCTGCTCCGATGCTCTCCGACCGAATGCTCGCGGAGCACCTCGACCGGATCGACTACTACGCCCTCCTGGGCGTGTCTCGAGACGCGCCGGTCGAGCAGATCCGCGACGCCTTTCACAAGTTCGCCCTGCGGTTTCACCCCGACCAGCACGTGGGTGACACCGAGGCGCAGGGGCGCGTCCTGCGGATCTTCAAGCGCGGCTCCGAGGGCTACCGGGTGCTCCTCGACCCGGTGCTGCGCGCCCGCTACGACACCGCCCTCTCGCGGGGCGAGTCGAGGCTCACGCCCGACGCCGAGCGCACCACCGTCGCCGCCGAGGCGAAGGTCGCGACGGTGGCTGAGGTGCCGCTCCCCGCCGACGTGCTGCCCCTCTACGAGAAGGCCGCCGACGCGCTCAAGCGGGGAGACGTCACCAACGCGAAGGCCTTCTTGATGCTGGTGAGCCGCAAGTCGAACCACCCGAAGGTGCAGGCCCTGGCGAAGGAGCTGATGGAGGCCGAGCGCGCCGCGCTGCGCCGGCGCTGACGGGGGAGGGAGGGGGGACTACTTCTTCAGCCGGGCCTTGAGGGCCGCGAGCTCGTCTTCGAGGCCGTCGCGGGTCTCGCCCCGCTCCAGCCTGCGGAAGCGCTCCTCGAGGTCGGCCTTCTTGGGGTCGGCGATGATGTCTTGCGCCTCGACCTCGGACTCCATCTGGTCGATGCGGTCTTGCATTTCCTTGAGCCGCCCGACGGCGCCGCTGTTCGAGCCGCCCACGTCGGTGTTGCCCGTGGCCGCCCGCGCGCGGCCCACCTGCGAGGCCAGCGAGGCCTTGCGGGCCTTGAGCTCCTCGACCTTGCGTTCGAGCTGCTCGATGGTCGCCCGGAGCTCGGTGACGTAGGCCGCCTGCTGCTCGCGCAGCCGGTCGGTGTCGCTCGCGTCGCCCTCGGACTTCTTCTTCCGCTTGAGGGCCTCGCGGGCGAGCTCCTCGTCGCCCTGCTCGAGGGCGAGCATCGCGCGGTTCTCCCACTTGCCGGCCTCTTCGGCCTGCTCGGCGTACTTCTTCTCGAGCTGCTTCACCGAGGCCAGGGAGCTCACGACCTCCTGCCGGGCCTTCTTGAGCTCGTCTTGCATGTCCTCGATGGTCTGCGCGATGAGCTTGGCCGGGTCTTCGGCCTTGTCGATGACGCTGTTGAGGTTGGCCCGCACGGCGCGGCCCAGTCGGTCGAGGATTCCCATCGCTGCTGCGCTCCAGTCTCGGGCGGACGGCGCTCCGCCCGTTGCTCTCGGCGGGGCACATGGTGGCACCCGCGCCGACGGAGTGTAAAGCCTCGGCGCCGTCGCGCGCTCGGCCGTTGGCCCCGCGTGCGGAATGCTGTAACCAACCACCGCAGCATGATCGAGGGACAGCGCATCCTCCTCACGGGCGGGGCGGGCTTCATCGGCACGGGCCTCGTGCGGCGGCTCTGCGAGTCGAACCAGTGCGTGGTGTTCGACCTCCTGCGCCGCGACGCGCTCTCGCCCGAGGGCCTCGACAAGCACCCCAACGTCACGCTCATCAAGGGCGACGTGCGCGACGCCGCGGCGCTCTCGGCGGCGATGGAGGGCTGCACCCACGTCGTGCACCTGGCCTCGATCGCCGGGGTCGACACGGTGCTCAACAACCCCGTGCCCACGATGGAGATCGCGCTGGAGGGCACGCTCAACGCGCTGCGCGCCGCGGCGAACCGCGCGCCCTCGATCGAGCGCTTCGTGGACTTCTCCACCAGCGAGGTCTTCGGCCGCTACGCCTTCAGGGTGGGCGAGGGTGACGTCACCACCCTGGGCGCGGTGGGCGAGGCCCGGTGGACCTACGCCGTGAGCAAGCTCGCGACGGAGCACCTCGCGCACTGCTACCACAAGCAGCACGGCCTCCCGACGGTGAGCGTGCGGCCCTTCAACATCTTCGGGCCGGGGCAGGTGGGCGAGGGGGCGGTGCACGCCTTCGTGGTGCGCGCGCTGCGGGGCGACCCCATCGCGATCCACAACAAGGGCGATCAGATCCGGTCGTGGTGCTACATCGACGACATCGTCGAGGGGGTGCTGCTCACGCTGGAGCGCGGCGAGGCCGTGGGTCAGGCCTTCAACATCGGCAACCCCCGGGCGACGGTGACCATCTACCAGCTCGCGAGGATGATCGTGCGGCTGGCGGGGTCGAGCTCGGAGCTGCGCTTCGTCGAGTGGCCGCACCCCGACGTGGAGCTGCGCATCCCCGACACGCGCAAGGCCGAGGAACTCCTGGGCTTCGAGGCGAAGGTGGAGCTGGAGGACGGGTTGCTGCGGACCATCGCCTGGTACCGGGCGAGGGCGAAGGCGACGTGAGCGCGCCGCGGCGCATCGAGCTCGACGCTGTCCGCGCGGACGGGTGGTTCGAGCGGGTGCTCTCGGGGGTGCCCGCGCTGGCGCGGGTGTGTGAGGGCCTGGGCGAGGCCCTGGTGGCGCTCTCGCTCGCCGCGGGGGTGCGCATCGTGGCCGCGGGCATCGACCGGGCGACGGGGGAGATCAGCTCGCTGGAGTGGGTGCAGGACCGCGAGGGCGGCGAGGAGTCTCGCGCGGGGACGCCCGACGCGCTGCGCGTCGCCGTCCTCGCGACGCTCACCGGGTACGAGCCCGTGCCCTCGTCGCCGCCGGCCGACGACGTCGACTCGCTCCGCCGCTGGCTGGGGATGAGGGACCTCCTCCTCGCGCCGCTCTTCGGGCTGCAGCTCATCGCGCTGGAGTTCGACGCCTCGGGAGACCCCTCGGCGTGGGTCGCGCACGAGCACGGCGAGGAGCGGGTGCCGTACCAACAGCTCCGGGGCTTTCTCCGGAGCCGGGTCGCCGAGGTGCTGCGCGCGCCGCCGCGTCGCGGCGTGTCGATCGACCTTGAGCAGGCCGCGGTGGCCCGCGCGGCGCTCGACGCGGGGCGCTACGACGAGGTGGTCGAGAAGCTCGGCGGGTGGGTGCCCGCGCTGATGCTGTACCTCCGAACGCCCGAGGGCGCGTCGATGGAGCCGAGGCAGCGGGCCGAGGTGGCGCGCGCGCTGCGGGTGCTCGGCGCGGCGCTCCACAAGCTCGGCCGCGACGAGGAGGCCGAAGAGACCCTGCGGCTGGGGGTGCAGTGGGCGCAGGACGGCGACGGCGCGGCGGAGCTCTACGCGGCGCTCGCGGCGCTGCTGTCGGAGCTCGGCCGCTGGGGCGAGGCCATCGGTCCGCTGCGA
>JAEYZO010000303.1 GCA_023428035.1 Pseudomonadota bacterium
CCTCGGGGGAGCGGCGGGCGCAGCTCGCGCGGCTGGAGGAGCAGGTAGCCGCAGGCGCGGCCGCGCTGGAGGCGGCGGAGCGCAGGCGCGAGGCGACGCACAGGGTCTCGGAGCTCGCCAACGGCCGCAACGAGGCGCGCACGCGGCTGTCGCGGTGGGTGCTCCTCGAGCAGTTCGATCGGGTGGTGGCCTGCGCGAGCGCGCGCCTGGAGGTGATGAGCGACGGGCGCTTCAGGATGCACCGCCGCGAGGTGCGCCAGACGGGCCGGGAGTTCGACCTCGCGGTGGACGACGCGTACACCGGCGCGGCGGAGCGGCCGGTGGCGTCGCTCTCGGGGGGAGAGATGTTCCTCGCGTCGCTCGCGATGGCGCTGGGGCTCGGCGACGTGCTGCAGGCGTGGTCCGGCGGGGTGCGCGTCGAGTCGCTCTTCGTCGACGAGGGCTTCGGCACCCTCGACGAAGACGCGCTCGACAAGGCCGTCTCGGTCCTCGAGCGGCTCCCCGAGGCGCAGCGCATGGTCGGGGTGGTGAGCCACGTCCCCGAGCTCCGCAAACGCATCGCGGCGCGGCTCGAGGTCGTGCGCGGCGAGCGCGGCTCGATCACCCGATGCTCGCTGCGCTCCCGACGCGCTTGACCCCGCGCCCCGGCGCTGGTGACCTTGGGGGCCCCGCGAGCCCGCGATGACCCGCACCGCGATCCTTGGCGCAGGCCACTTCGCTCCGCCGAAGGTGGTCACCAACCACGACCTCGCCGCGAGGTTCAACACCGACGACGCCTGGATCGTCCAGCGCACCGGCATCCGCGAGCGCCGCTACGTCGACGCCGACGGCGTGGGCCCCGCGTCGCTCGCCGTGCCCGCGGTCGAGATGGCCTGCGAGCGCGCCGGCGTCGCGGTGAGCGACGTCGACGCCATCGTCTTCGCCACGCTCTCTCCCGACGCGTTCTTCCCCGGGAGCGGCTGCTTCCTCCAGGCGAAGCTGGGCCTCCGCGGCGTGCCCGCGCTCGACGTCCGCAACCAGTGCTCGGGCTTCCTCTACGGGCTCTCGATCGCCGACGCGTGGGTGCGGTGCGGGGCCTACCGCCGGGTCCTGCTGGTGGGCGCCGAGGTGCACTCCACGGGCCTCGACTTCTCCGACGAGGGCCGAGACGTCACGGTGCTCTTCGGCGACGGCGCGGGCGCGGTGCTGCTCGGCCCCACCGACGACCCCGACCGAGGCGTGCTCTCCATCGACATCCACGCCGACGGAGCGGGCGCGCGCGACCTCTGGATCGAGGCGCCCTCGTCGGCGAGCCACCCCGACCGGATCTCCCACGCCATGCTCGACGCGCGACGGCACTACACCCGGATGAACGGCCGCCAGGTGTTCCGCTGGGCGACCGAGAAGATGCCCGAGACCGCGCGCAAGGCCCTCGCCGACGCGGGCTGCACGACCGCCGACGTCGACCTCTTCGTGCCCCACCAGGCGAACCTCCGCATCAACGAGCTCGTCGCGCGCAGGCTCGACATCCCGACGGAGCGCGTGGTGACGACCCTCGACCGCTACGGCAACACCACCGCCGCGTCGATCCCCCTCTCGCTCTCTGAAGCGTGGGGCGACGGCCGCGCGAAGCGCGGAGACCTCGTGCTCTTCGCGGCCTTCGGGTCGGGCTACACCTGGGGCGCGGCGGTGGCGCGGCTCTGACCGACGCTCAGCGAGGCCGCGACGGCTGCACCACGTGGAGCACGCCGTAGCGCCCCTCGGTGCGGCGCACGTCGTAGCGCCCGTCAGGCGGCGCCTTCGCCTCGGCGCAGAGCGACGCCGCGTTGAAGGGGCACGCGCGGCACTTGCCGCGGCTGGGGGTGCCCACGGGCTTGCGCTTGTCGGTCCAGTACCCGAGGGCCCACCCGAGGTCGCGCTCGACCCTCGCCCGCGAGTGCCGGAACACCCACAGCCCGAAGGCGTCGTGGTCGACGCGCCGCGTCGCGAGCCCCCGCAGCGGGTCGGGGAAGCCCGACGGAGGCCGCGAGTCGCCCGCGCTCAGCCCGAGGCGCGCGGCGTCCATCGCGCGGGTCGCGATCTCCTGCGCGAGCGCGTCGCTCACCTTCTGACCGCGCGGCAGCACCGCGACTCCGTGCAGGAGCTGGTCGATGCGGTACCCGTTCGCCTCGAGCATCCGGCCGTAGGCCTCGACCTGCACGACGTGCGAGGGGAACAGCTCGCGGCGGGAGGAGAACTTGAACTCCAGCACCAGGAGGGCCCGCTTGCCCTTGAGGTGGATGCGGTCTGCGCGCCCGACGAGGCGCACCCCGTCGACCTCCGCCGAGAGAGGCATCTCGACGAGCTCGAGGTCCTCGCCCGCGGCGATGGCGCGGTCGATCTCCTCCGCGGAGATCTCCTCGGCGTCGGCCTCGAGCGCGGCGTGGCCCGCGGTGCCCGCGGCGAGGGCGGCGCTCTCGGTGCGGAGCGAGTGGCTCCGCGCGAGGTGCACCTGCATCTCGCAGTAGAACTGGTTCGAGAGGGAGCTCACCGAGACGCGGGGCAGCGCGGCCGGTCGCGGGTCCTCGACGAAGCGGCGCAAGAGGTCGATGCGCGCGGGGTCGAAGAGCGCGTCGAGGGTGGCCTCGAGCCCGAGCTTGCGCACCGAGGCGTAGTAGCGCCCCACGCTGTCAGCGAAGAGACCCGCGCTGTGCAGGGCCTCCCACGCCGCGCGCTGCGAGCCCATCGCCGAGATGACCTCGTAGAGGCGCCGCCCGAGCGCGGCGCGGGCCTCGGCGATCTCCGGGTCGGTCGGCAGATCGAGGAGGGGCAGGGTCATCGGGCCTGCGGGCGAGTCTAAGCCCATGTGCCCTCAGAACCACCTCCCTCCCGGGTGGATCGCAGAATTGCTGTACGGGGGGGTGAGGCACGCTCGCCGCGCCGCCGCACGGGACTCGCGAGGCGACGCGGCGGGGCGCTGGGTCAGGCGGCGGCCTCGCTCGCGTCGGGGTTGACCGCGCGGCGGTTGTCCTCCTCGGCGATGGCCTTCTTCAGCCAGATCTTGGCGTTCTTCATCCGGCCGACGTCTTCGGTGCGCTTGCACAGGGCCTTCCACGCGGCCTCGCGGTCCGCCGCGGGCAGGGTCGCCAGCTCCGCGCGGAACTTCAGCCACACCGCCACGGACTCCCCGGGCAGCTCGATCTCGCCCACCCGGGCGTAGAAGCCCTCCAGCGCGGGCGGCACCTCGACGGGCAGCGGGTCCGCCGCGGGCTCGTCGGGAGGGGCCGGGACCTCGTCGTTGGAGGCCTGCGCCCTGCCCAGGTCGACGTGCGACCCCGGCTCCTGCGCCGCCGCGGGGATCGTCTCGAGCTCCAGCTCGTCGAGCACGCCGAGCCCGAGGATCGAGAGCGTCGCGCGCCGCTTCGCCTTGGTCTCGCACTTCATCAGCACGTTCATCGGGTCGGCGAGGGGCACCGTGGCGGTCGCCGTCTCGACGCGGCCGTTGGGGTGCGTCGCGCGGCAGACCGCGTACACGAGCTTGGTGCCCGCGAGGTCGATGACCTTCGGCCCGTCGACGATCTCGCGGTTCACGCGGTGCATCGCCGCGAGCTGGTCGGTCGCGCCGCGCGTCGCGTAGAGGACCTCCTTGCCGTTGAGGCGCAGGAACGCGAAGGGCTGCGCGTTGGGGTTGAGCCCGAGGCCCTCGCACATCTGCACGTAGAACCGCGCGCGCTCGCTGGGGCTCAGCCCCGAGAGGTCGCCGCGCACCACGAAGGACTCCACCACCTTCTGCCCGGTCTTCGTGTCGACGGGGAAGTCGGCCCGGTCGCTCGCGGTCTTCTCGGTCTTCTCGCTGTTCGGCTTGTCGGTCATCAGTTCACCCTCCGGCCCTGCGCGTCATCGTCGCCCGCGCGGCCACCGTCGTCGGTCTCGTCTACGTCCTGCCCAGCGCTCGCCGCGTCGAGGGCGTCGATCCACGCGTCCCTCGCCGCGTCGCAGGCCGCGAGGAAATCCCCGTCGACCCGCATCGCCGCGTCGAGCTCCGCCTCGTTGTCGTTCGCCGGGTGCATCCCCGCGAGGAGCGCCCTCGGGTCCATCGGCGGCTCGTCGCCCGCGACGCCCCAGCGCCTCTGCGCCTCGCGGATCACCCTCTCCTTCTTGAACCTCGGGTGCGCCTTCCAGTCGCTCCAGTCGAGCTCCCCCCGGAGCCTCACGAGCTCCTCCAGCTCCAGCGGCGACTCCACCGGCGCCTCGTCGTAGCCCCGCATGGCTTCCTCCTCGTGAGCAATATCGCCAGCGCTCACCGCGCCCTCAGGCGAGGTCAGATCCGGCGTCTTTCGAGCGTCGTCCGTCACGAGGGTCAACCTAGACCCGCCCCCCCGGACGCGCACTCTTTCCCGTGACAGCCTACGTCAACAGTGACGTACCCTGTCCGAGCTCACGGTACTCCGTCTGGCTTGGAGCTCCTGGGCCCCTTGCGCGTCAGCGCTCCCCCGGTCGGGACGCTCGTCAGCGCCCTCGGCGCGGGCCGCGCCGCGCGCTCGGCCAGGGTCGCGTCGTACCAGCTCACGAGCGCGCCGCGGTCGTGCGCGCTCTGCGCGGCGATGGCGTGCCTCGCCCAGTCGTCGTGCTCCAGCGGGCCCACGCGCAGCGACAACGCCTCCAGAGCCATCGCCACGGCGCGGTCGGGGCGTAGCGCGGCGAGCGTCGAGGCGAGCGCCGGGTCGCTCGACCCGTAGGGCACCTCGACAGGCGCCGGAGCGGGAGCGAGAGCGACGGCCGGCGCGGGGTTGTTCGCTGGCGCGACGCGGCCCACCGCGGCGCGGGCGTAGGGCCGAGGGTCGGGCCTGAGCGCGCCGTCGAAGTAGTCGCTGGGGAGCCCATAGGCCTGCACGATCGCGAGCATCACGTCGCCGCCGAGCGAGCGGTGCCCCCCGAGGATCGCCGCGACGGTGCCCTGCTCGCGGGAGATCGACGCCGCGAAATCGCGCTGCGTGACCTTCGAGCCCCGCGCCGCCCCGAGCGCGTCGAGGAGCTCGCGCAGCCTCGCGCGGCGTCGCTCGGCCACCTCTCTCGGCACGGGTCGCGGCATCGCCAATTCCCTTTAGTTCATTGGG
This sequence comes from Pseudomonadota bacterium, assembly GCA_023428035.1. Taxonomy (GTDB): domain Bacteria; phylum Myxococcota_A; class Polyangia; order Polyangiales; genus JAEYZO01. The sequence continues at coordinate 5,076 of JAEYZO010000303.1, forward strand.
ATTTCCCGCGCAATCACGCCTTGACTGCGGTTGTTTACTTGCGCAATATCGCTAGCCATGTCGACCCCCAGCGACGGCACGAAGAGGCGTGAGAACGGGCCCTCGCTGAGGGTCATCCGCAACGACGGCGAGCTCGCGCCGGTGGCCCGTCGTCGCGCCCCGGTGCGCCTCGCGGTCTACGAGCCCCGCGGCGACGAGCCCTCGATGGTGGTGAGCGCCCGACCCGGGCCGATGCCCGCGCTCCCTGACGACCTGGTCGACCTCCCCGCTCCCGAGGGCCCCTCGAACGACCTCGAGGCGGCGATCCACCTCCTGCGCCTCGCGGCGCAGTCGCCGTCGGTGAGCGTGCAGGGCGACGCGCTGCTGGTGGCCATCGAGTTCGCCGCGCACGCCCTCGCCGACCGCTTCGACGGCGAGACCGCGCGCCGTCACCTCGAGAACATCACCCGGCGCCTGTGACGGTCAGTACCTCGACGCGCTCTTGAGGATCCGCGCCGCCGCGAAGGCCGCGCCGAATCCGTTGTCGATGTTGCAGACCGTGATGCCCGACGCGCACGAGGTCAGCATGCAGGCGAGCGCCGCGAAGCCCTTGAGCGCGGCCCCGTAGCCCACGCTGGTCGGCACCGCGATCACGGGGATCGAGACCAGGCCCCCTACCGCCGACGGGAGCGCGCCCTCCATCCCGGCCACCACGATGGCCACGGCGCAGCGGTCGAGCACGCCCTTGCCCGCGAGGAGTCGGTGCACGCCCGCGACGCCCACGTCGTACATCCGCTCGACCTCGACGCCGAGCATGCGCAGGGTCTCGCAGGCCTCCTCGGCCACCGGCGCGTCGCTGGTGCCGGCGCACACCACCGCCACCGGGCTCTTGCCCACGCGCGGGATGGGCAGGGTCTCGACCGTCGCGACGCGCGCGAGCGCGTGGTGGTTGAGCCCCGGGAGGCTGGCTTGGAGCTCCGGTACCATCGCAGCGGGCACGCGGGTCATCAAGACGTTGCCGCGGCGCGAGAGCTCCGTCGCGATGCTGACGACGTGCGCCGGGGATTTCCCCTCGGTGAAGATCACCTCGGGCACGCCCTGTCGGAGGGCGCGGTGGTGGTCGACCTTCGCGAAGCCCAGGTCGGTGAAGGGCAGGTCGCGCAGGGCGTCGAGGGTCGCGTCGACCTCGGCCTCGCCGCGCTGCAGGCGCTCGAGGACCTCTCTGAGCTTCGCCGGGTCCATGTCAGCTCGCGGTCATCCCGCCGTCGACGACGAGGGTGTGACCGGTGACGTAGCTCGCGGCGTCGCTCGCGAGGAAGAGAGCCGCGCCCGCGATCTCGTCGGGCTGCGCGTGCCGCCCCAGCGGGGTCTTGCGCACCACCTCGGCGAGCAGCGCCTCGTTGTGCACGATCGCCGACGCGAGGCGCGTGTCGACCAGCCCGGGCGCGAGGGCGTTCACGCGGATCGACGAGCTCGCGAGCTCGAAGGCCAGGGTGCGGGTCATCGAGATCACCGCGGCCTTGGTGGCGCCGTAGACCCCCTGCATGGGCGCGGCCTCGAGGCCCGCGCCGCTGGTGACGTTCACGACGCTCCCGGGCGCCGCTCGGGACTGCAGGTGCTTCGCGACGGCGCGGGCCATCCAGAAGTAGCCCTGGAGGTTCACCTCGAAGGTCTTGAGCCAGGCCCCCGTGTCGGTGTCGAGCATCGGGCCGAAGTAGGGGTTCGTCGCGGCGTTGTTCACCAGCACGTCGACCTGGCCGAAGCGCTCCACCGCGGCGGCGACGAGGGACTCGCACTGGTCTTCGTAGCCGGTGTGCGCGGGGTGGGCGAAGGCGGCCTCGCCGATGGACTCGGCCACGGCGCGCACCGCGTCGGGCTTGCGCGCGGCGAGCACCACCCGTGCGCCGTGGGCGGCGAAGGTGCGGGCGATGGCCTCGCCGATGCCGCGGCTCGCGCCGGTGATGATGGCGACCTTACCGTCGAGGGTGATCCTGGCGACCATGGGCGCGGACTCTGCGGCGACTGCGCCTCGCGTGGCAAGGCCCCGGCGCGCGCGGACGACCAACGTGGGCGGCGCTTGCGGTACAAGGTCACGTCGAGAGGAGCCCAGATGAGCGGGAGCGAGCTACGCGAGGCGCAGGTCGAGGCCAACGGGGTGCGGTTCCACTACGCGGCCCAGGGGGAGGGCCCGCTCCTGCTCCTTCTGCACGGGTTCCCCGAGCGCTGGTTCTCGTGGAAGAAGCAGATCCCGGCCCTCGCCGCGGAGGGCTACCGGGTGGTGGCGCCCGACCTTCGGGGCTACGGCGAGACCGAGCGCCCCGCGGGCGGCTACGACGTTCCGAACCTGGCCCTCGACGTGGCCTCGCTGGTCGCCGCGCTCGGCCATGAGTCCGCCACGGTGATCGGCCACGATTGGGGCGGCGCCCTCACCTGGGAGGTCGCCTCGCGGCACCCCGAGCGCGTGTCGCGCTACGCCGTCCTCAACTGCCCCCACGGGTACGTGCTGACCCGCGCCCTCGTCTCGTCGCCCGAGCAGCTCAAGAAGAGCTGGTACATGTTCGCGTTCCAGCTCCCGTGGCTCCCCGAGAGGATGATCTCCCGCGACCGCGGCAGGGCGGTCCAGGAGATGTTCCTCGGCATGGCCGTCGACCGGGGGAACTTCACCCCCGAGCTCATCGAGCCCTTTCGAGAGAGCGTCGCCGACCCCGCCGCGGTCTCGCCCATGCTCGCGTACTACCGCGCGGCGATCCGCGGAGGCCTCACCCGGGTGCCCGCGCGCCCCGCGGTGATCGAGCAGCCGGGCCTGCTCCTCTGGGCCGAGGAGGACAAGGCCCTCGGCACCGAGCTCATCGCGGGGCACGTCGAGGTGGCGCGAGACCTGCGCGTCGAGCGCATCCCGGGCTGCGGACATTTCGTGCAGCAGGAGCGCCCCGACGAGGTGAACGCGCGGCTCGCCCGCTGGCTCCGAGAGACGGCCCCGGTCAGCGGATCGTGAACGAGCGCGCCGCCATCGGCGCGAAGGGCCCGCTGCCCGGGTTGATCTGGTTGGCGCTGAAGGTCGCGGCGTAGACTCGCAGCTCGACGGTGTTCGCGCCGACGGCGGACACGAGGCGCTGCCACTGGATCGCGTCGGGGGTCCACGAGAGCGCGGCGGTCTGCCTTCGCATCACCACCGCGCCGTTCACGCTGAAGCGGAGCTCGTAGGCGCGGCCCGAGTAGGGCTCGCAGTGCGCGTGGGCCTCGGGCAAGGGGTCGAAGGCGCGCCACACGGTCGCCGCGAGGGAGGGCGCGGCGCGGCGGCGCTGCGCGGCGGGGGCCGTCCAGGTGAAGGTGAAGGGCGTCGCCGCGGGGATGACCTGGCCGTCAGAGGGCGCGATGACGCTCGCGGTGCGGCCGTCGTCGGTGGTGGCGCGGTTCGAGAGCGCGTCGTCGAAGACCGTGCAGGCCTCGTCGGAGAAGCGGTCGGGACCCGTGTCGCAGGCCGGAAGGCTGATCTGGGCGGGGTCGGTGCAAGCCGGGCTCGTCGTCCCGTCGGGGTGATCGTGGCAGGCGACGGCGAAGACCGCGGGGAGCGAGAGCAGCGCGGCGAGCGCCCCGACGAAGACCCTGGTGTGCTTCATGGTGTGTGCCTCGGTGACGAAGGATCCGCGGCGACCCTACGCCCCCTCTCGCCGGGTCGCACGCCTCCGCGCTGCGACGTCGCGTCGCAGGGCCGCTCACGCATCGAGGCCGAGGGCGCGGCGGCGCTCGTAGAAAGCGAGGCCCACCACGCGCCCGATGGTGACGCCGAAGGCGAGGGACACGGCGCTCACCGCGATGTTCACGAC
>JAEYZO010000334.1 GCA_023428035.1 Pseudomonadota bacterium
CTTCACGTCTGGTCTCTGACCCACCACCCGGAGTGGGCCTCACGCGCGTCGTCACGCCGCGTTCCCCCTCCCACCACCACGGAGTACAGCCATGGCCCTCTGGAAGGTCTCCGCGGAGCGCATCGAGCTCCGCGACCACCCCAACGCCGACCGCATGCAGATCGGAAAGGTCGGCATGCACCAGGTCGTCGTCGCGCGCAGCAACGGCTACCGCGACGGTGACCTCATCGTCCTCGCCCCCGTGCGCGCGATCCTCCCCGAAGACCTGCGCGGCGAGTACACCAACGCCGACACCGGCAAGTCGTACCTCGTCGGCGCCGACCACGACCGCGTCGGGCAGGTGAAGCTCCGCGGCGTGCTCTCCGAGGGCGTCACGCTCCCGCCCGAGTACGTCACCGCGAAGCTCGGCGTGGGCTCCCTCGACGAGCTCACCCCCGGCGAAGACCTCGCCCCGCGCCTCGGCATCACGAAGTACGAGCCGCCCGTGCCGATGAACATGGCCGGGCAGGTGCGCGCCATGGAGTACGACGGCCCGCGCCGCACCCACGACGTCGAGCAGTTCGCGATCTATCAAGACGACTTCACCGCGGGTGAGCCCGTGGTGGTCACCGAGAAGATCCACGGGAGCCAGTGCGCCCTGCTCGTCGACCGCGACGGGAGCGCGCACGCCTCGTCGAAGGGCTTCTTCGCCAAGGGCATCGAGATCGTCGAAGACGAGGGCAACCTCTACTGGCGCGCGGTGCGCGCGACGGGGCTCGACGCGATCCTGCGTGAGGCCTTCCCCGGGCGCGTGGCGCAGGCCTTCGCGGAGGCGTTCCCGTGCCAGGGCGCGCAGTGGAGCTACGGCGCCGAGGGCGGAAGGCCCACGCTCCGCGTGTTCCGCGTGGCGGTCGACGGAGAGGACGTACCCATGCGCGACGCGTGGGCCGCGGCCCCGCGGCTCGAGGCCCTCTGGGCGCCGGTGCTCTACGAGGGGCCCTACGAGCCCGCGACCGTGCGCGCCCTCGCCGAAGGCAAGGAGTGCGTCTCGGGCCGCGCCCTGCACATCAAGGAGGGCGTGGTGCTCGCGCCCGCCGCGCCCCGCCGCAGCCGCGAGGGCTTCGCGCTGCTGCTCAAGGTGCTGAACAGCCGCTACGTCGAGTCCGACGAGGCGCTCTCGTAGCCGCCGGTTGCGCTGCCTCGGCGCGCGCCGCTAATGTCCCTGACCCGCCGCGCACGCACCCGTTCCCCCCGCGCGGCGGCGAAGGAGCTTCGATGGCGCGCCCCGAGACGGTGAGCTTCCCCGGACGGACCCTCTACCTCACCGAAGACACCTCGCTCATCGCGAAGCAGCTCGCGGGCGAAGACCTCTCCTACGACCCCGAGCGGGCGCTGATCGACAACATCTCCACCGACGAGATCACCCCCGGCTGGGTCTGTTACTACTACGACGAGACCCTCGCCGAGTACTGCATGGTGGGCCTGCGCGGCGGCGCCGTGCAGCGCGGCGACATCAAGGGCGGAGGCTTCTCGGTCATCGTCTCGGGCCGCTCGAAGGGCTGCGGCTCGTCGCGCGAGACCGCGCCCTACTCCGAGCTCAAGAGCGGCGTCGGCCTCGTCATCGCGCGCAACATCGAGAAGATCTACGGCCAGAACGCGCAGAACATCGGCCTCCTCACCAGCACCGACTTCGGGCTCATCCCGCGCATCGCGCGCGGCGAGGCGATCCCCCTCGCGGAGTTCACCCGCGGCCTCGACCCCATCTCCGCGGCCATCGTCGAGGCCGGCGGCCTCTTCGAGTACAGCAAGGCGCGCCTGCGCGGAGAGACCTCTCCCCCCGCGGTCACCACCCCCGCGCGGCCGATGACCCTCGCCGAGAAGATCATCGCCGCCCACGCCGTGGTCGACGCGCAGAACGACGTGCTCGGCGTGACGGCCGTGCAGCCCGGCGACGCGCTCTTCGTCCGCACCGACGTGCGCTTCTCGCACGAGTACGTGACGCCCATGGCCGACGCGCTCTTCCGCGGCGCCTTCGGCGACGACGCGCGGGTGAGCGACCCGGCGTCGGTCTACACCTTCCGCGACCACCTCACCTTCCTCGACGACGTGATGAGCGCGCAGCACGTCAAGATGGGGCTCAAAGACGTCGCCCGACGTCTCGCCGTCGTGCAGGAGGGCTTCGCGAAGACCCAGGGCGTGCGCCACTACGGCGAGGTCGAGAACGCCGTGGGCAAGGGCTCGGCGGCGATCTGCCACAACGCCGTGATCGAAGACATCGCGCTGCCGGGGCAGCTCGTGTCGGGCACCGACTCGCACACCTGCATGGCCGGCGCGCTCGGCTGCTTCGCCTTCGGCGTGGGCAGCACCGACATGGCCAACGCGTGGTTCACCCGCGACGTGCGCGTGCGCGTGCCCGAGAGCGTGAAGGTCGACCTGCGCGGGAGCCTGCGGCCGGGCGTGTCGGCCAAGGACGTGATGCTCCACCTCCTGTCGCAGACGTACTTCAAGGAGGGCAAGGGGATCGGCAAGGTGCTGGAGTTCACCGGCCCCGGCACCCGCGCGCTCCCGCTCGATGAGCGCGCGACGCTCACCAACATGTCGGTGGAGGCGGGCGGCCTCACGGGGATCATCGAGGCCGACGAGGTGGTGGTCGACTACCTCGTGAAGAAGCGCGGCCTCGACGCCGACGCGGTGCGCGCCACCATCGTGCGGGCGGATGAAGGCGCGCAGTACGCGCACGCCTTCGAGATCGACCTCGACGCGCTCGGGCCGATGGTCGCGACGCCGGGAGACCCCCGCAACGGCGTGGCGCTCGGCGAGCTCGGCGCCGAGGTGAAGATCGACATCGCCTACGGCGGCTCGTGCACCGGCGGCAAGAAGGCCGACATGGACATGTACGCGTCGGTCTTGCGCCGCGCGGTGGACAGCGGGCAGCGCGTGGCGCCGGGCGTGCGGCTGTTCATCCAGTTCGGGTCGCAAGACATCCGCGAGTACGCCGAGCGCAAGGGCTACATCGAGGTGTTCCAGAAGGCGGGGGCGGAGCTCATCAACCCCTCGTGCGGCGCGTGCATCAAGGCCGGACCCGGCGTCTCCGAGCGCCCCGACGAGGTGACCGTGAGCGCGATCAACCGGAACTTTCCCGGTCGATCGGGCCCCGGAAAGGTCTACCTCGCCTCGCCCTACGTGATCGCGGCGAGCGCCATCGCGGGCCGCATCGTGGCCCCCGACGCGGTGTGACCGCCGTCTTCGCGACGCTCTCCCCCGACCGCGGCGCGCTCCGCGACGCCCCCACCTTGCGCCCTGGCGATCCGCTGTCGTCGGTGGGCCTGTGGTGCGCGCTCCCCGAGGGAGAGCACGCGGTCTCGCTCGCGGTGCGCGGCGACGCGATCACCGAGGGCGTGGTCGCCCCCATCGGCGCGAAGGTGCGTCGGGCCACGGAGCGCAGCGCGCGAGACGACCTGTGGAGCGGGGCGGGGCTGCGGTGGGTCGACGGGTGGATGCGCGGCGTGGCGCTCCCCGTCGCGGTGAAGGGCGAGGGGCTCGCGCGGGTGTGCGTGGCGGAGCTCACGGGCGTGGCGGGTCGCGAGGGCCGCGGGTCGCTCACGCTCGCGCTCACCGTCGACGGGGCGGAGCTCGTGACCCGCGCGGTGACCCTCACGGTGACCCGCGCGACGGAGCGGTGGTGGTGCCTCCGCGAGGGGTGGACGCTGCCGAAGGGCGCGTCGGCGGAGCGGCTCTCGCGGCGGATCGACGCGCTGGCGAGGGTGTTCGCGCGCCGGGGGGTCGGGT
>JAEYZO010000489.1 GCA_023428035.1 Pseudomonadota bacterium
CCCCTCGCCCACCGCGCGCGCCGCGAGGGAGAGCACCTCGGCCACGGTCGCCGCGCGAGGCGTCGGGAGCGTCTCGTCGTCGCACTCCATCGGGGACACACACTGCCACGCGGGCTGACGGTCTCTCCATCCCCGCACGGGTGATCCTGTAGATTCGCGGGCCTCATGGTGCTCGACCCGCTCCCCTGGCGGAGCCACCTCCGCGCCGCCGCGCTCTTCGCGCTCCTGGCCGTCGCGGCGCTCTGGAAGCCCTGCCTCCTCGGAGAGGTCCCCTACGACCTCCCGCGTCAGGAGAGCCTTCGCCCCTGGGCCGACGCACCCGTCGCGCGCCCCCCCGCGTCGCCTGAGACCGCCGCCGCGATGCGCCCCGCGCCCGACCGCGACGTGATGGACCGCTACCGGGCCTGGTGGCAGCACTACCTCGCGGGCGATCAGGTCGTCACCGTCTGGCCCGACCACGTGATGGTCCGCGAGCAGGTGCGCTCAGGGAACGTCCCCTGGTGGCAGCCGCGCGGCCTCGCGGGGATGCCGCTGCTGGTCACCACCGCGTCGAGCCCGCTCTCTCCCCTCACCTGGCCCTCGTACCTCCTGCCGCTGGTGCGCGGTCGCGCCCTCACCCTCGCGCTGCACCTCCTCCTCGCGGGCTACGGCCTCTGGATCCTCCTCCGCCGTCACGGCCGCTCCGAGGCAGCCTCACTCGCGGGCGGAGCGGCCTTCATGCTCAACCCCCTCTTCGCCGCGTGGCTCCCCTTCGGAGACACCGTGCCCGTCTTCGGCCTCGCGCCCTTCGCGCTCCTCGCCGTCGACCTCGCCGCGCGCTCCCGCGAACCCTGGCGCCCCGCGGCGGCCCTCGGCATCGTCACGGCGGTCCAGCTCCTCGGAGGAAACCCCCAGCAGGGCCTCCTCGCCGTCGCGCTGCAGTCCCTCTACGCCCTCACCGTCCGCCCGCCCACGGACGACACCGACACCCTTCCTCGCCGCGGCGCCTTCCTCGGCTGGTGCGCGCTCGCCACCGTGCTGGGCGTCATCGCCGCCGCCGTGCAGCTCCTGCCCTTCGCCGAGATGGCCGGGCTCACCGCGCGCCCCGACGACCGCTACCGCGACACCAACTTCCTCCCGCTCACCAGCCTCCTCACCCTCGCCTTCCCTCGCCTCTTCGGCCACCCCGCGCACGGCGACTACGTCGGCGGCTACCTCTACGACCGCCCCTTCTTCTCTCTCCTCGGCCCTGGGCCCGGCCCCGTGCTCGTCGGCCTCGCCCTCGCCGGAGCCCTCTCCCGCCGCTCGCGCCGCGCCCTCACCGCCGTCGTCGCCGTGACCGCCCTCCTCTGCCTCACGGCCCTCACGCCGCTGCACCGCGCGCTCGCCGCCGCCCTGCCCTTCTTCGACGGACTCGACGCCCTCCGCGGCCTCGGCGTCGCGTACCTCGGTCTCGCGTGGCTCTGCGCCGACGGCGTCGACGCGCTCCTCGAAGCCCGCGCCCAACGCACGCTGCGATGGTGGCCCGTCGCGCTGATCGTCCTCGCCGTCGCCCTCGACCTCGTGGGCCGCGTCGGAGACCAGCGCCTCGCGTGGCACCTGCGCTCGCTCTCGCGGCCGTCGCTCCTCCTCGCGCCGCGGGTGCTCCTCCCGATCGCCTTCACGGGCGTCGCCGCGGCCCTCGCCCACTACGCCTCGCGCAAGGAGAAGCTCACGCCCCTCGCGCCCTTCATCGTCGCCGCGATGGTCGCCTGCGAGGTGCTCGCGCTCGCGTGGCCCACGATCCCCAGCGCGCCCGCCGAGCGCGTGCTCCGCGAGACGAACACCTCACGCGCCATCGGAGAGCGCCTGCGACGTCACGCGCCGATCCGCATGACGGGGCTGACCGAGCCCGACACCTTCCCCCCCTACGACGGAGACAACCTCCCGCCGAACACCGCCGCGGCCCTGGGCTTCGACGACCTGCGCGCGTGCTCGCGCCTGCCTCCGTCTCCCATCGCCGAGCTGCTCCAGTCCATCGCGCCCTTGTCCTTCCCCACCATCGCCCCGGGCGGGGACCTCGACCGGCCGCTCTTCGACCTCCTCGACCTGGGCTACGTGCTCTCGCGCCACCCGCTGCCGCCCGCGCACTACCGCGAGGTCGCCCCGGGGATCTTCGCCAACCGTCACCCGCGCGCACGGGCCTTCTTCACCCGCTGCTCCACGGTCATCGCCGACGGCGACGCTCGGGTGCGTCACCTCACCTCCACGGAGTTCCGCCCCTTCGCGCAGGCGGTGCTCTCTGCGCGCGTGCCCGGCGTCGCGGAGTGCGACGGAGACCCCGAGCCCGTCATCGCCAGCGTGCGCTACCCCGCGCCGGACCGCGTCGACATCGAGGTCGTCGCCTCGGGCAACGGGATCCTGGTGCTCGCCGACGCGTGGTTCCCCGGGTGGACGGCCGCCGTCGACGGGGCGGAGACCGACGTGCTCCGGGTCGACCACGCCCTGCGCGGCGTCGCCCTCGGCGCGGGACGCCACCACGTCTCGATGCGCTTTCACCCGACCAGCGTGCGCGACGGCTACTGGCTCACCCTCGCCGCCGCCCTCTGCCTCGCGGCCCTCGCCTACGGCCGTCGTCCACCCGTGAGCGACGACGCGCTCGTGGCCGTGGGCGCGTCGGTCTTCCTCCTCGCCTTCGCGAGCCGCGCGCCGCTGCCCAACGACAACGACTGCCTCTACGCCGACGTGATCCGCGCCCTGCGCCACGGCGGGAGCTGGATCCGCCTCAACATCCACGGCGTCCACTTCCTCGACAAGCCGCCGCTGTTCTTCCTCGCGGGCGCCGCGGTGACGGCGGTCTTCGGCGAGAGCGACCTCGCCCTGCGCCTCGTGCCCATCGCGAGCGGCGTGGGCTGCGCCGTGATCGCGTCTCGCATGACGAGACGTCTCTCGGGCTCGCGCCGCGCCGCGCTCCTCGCGCCGGTGATCCTCCTCACCGCGCCCTTGTTCTTCGAGTACTCGCGCCGGGTCTACATGGAGGTGCCCACCGCCCTCGCGGTGATCGCGAGCCTCGACCTGGGGCTGCGCAAGCGCTGGGCCCTCGCGGGCCTCGTCGCGGGCATGGGCTTCATGCTCAAGACCATCCCCGGAGGGCTCGGGCTCGCGGGCGCGCTGGTGGCCGTAGCGGCGACGGAGAGGCGCCTGCCGTGGAAGGAGGCGCTCGTCTCCGCGGCGGTCTTCGCGGCGGTGGTGGTGCCCTGGCACGCGGCGGCCTTCGCGGCGCAGCCCGGGCCGATGATGGACTTCACCTTCCGCCTCCACGTGCGCGACCAGGTGATGTCGGCGCAGCCCTGGAGCACCGGGGGCCCGCTCTTCTACCCCGTGCACCTCGCGACGCACGACCCGCTGATGGGCCTCGCGATGCTCGCCGCGCTCGTCGAAGGCGCGCGCCGCTGGCGCGACGGAGACCGCCCCCTCGGCACCATCTCCATCGCCCTCGCGCTGCAATTGGTCCTCTACACGGTGATCTCGACGAAGAAGGACCTCTACCTCCTCACGGCCTTCCCGGTGGCCGCGGTGGGGGCGTCGGTGGCGCTCGCGCCGTGGCTCGCCGCCGAGCGCGCGAGGGTGGTGCTCGTGGCCGCGCTCACCTCGCTCCAGTTCACCGCGCTGGGTCGCGACCATTTCGCGCCGGAGCCCACGCAGTCCGCCGAGGGCTGGATCGCGCCCCTCGCGCGCCGCTTCGCCGAGATCGCCCCGCCCGACGCCGTCCTCCACGTGAAGGACACCTACTTCGCCGCGCCGCAGTTCTACGCGCGGCACCGCGCCGACTACGCCGTGTCGAACGCCGCGGTGATCGACCTCGTGTGGCGCATCCCGTACATCCGCGCCGGCCGCCTCGTGCGCCGGTGGGAAGACTCGCTCCTCGACCAGGGAGGCTGGGCCCTGGTGCGATCCGAAGACGGCGGAGAGCTGCTGCGTCGTCGCCCCGACGTCCGCGTGGTGGGCCGCAACCTGGCCTTCTGGCTCGTGCAGGGGCCGCCGTGACCCCGCGGGGAAAGCGCCTCCTCGCGCTCGCCGCCGCCGCCGCGTGGACCGTCGCTGGAGTGCAGCTCTGGCGCTCCCTCCGCGGCCCCGACGCGGCCCCCGCCCGCGAGCGGCTCCGCGC
>JAEYZO010000527.1 GCA_023428035.1 Pseudomonadota bacterium
GTTGTATAGCTCCGGGCCTCCCTGGTCGGCCGCGGGCGGGCTGCGCCGCCGCGACGCCGGGGGCCGAGACGACGAGCGCAGCGAGCAATGGTCCGACGACGCGCACCCGCGATGGGGTAGCACGGTCGGCCCACCACCCGCCGCCTCTCTCACGCCATCCCAAGAGGCCCATGGACGTCACACGCCTCCGCAACGCGCGCACCCACAACCTCCGCGGCGTCGACCTCGACCTGCGCCCCGGCGAGCTCGTCGCCGTCGCGGGGGTCTCTGGGGCCGGCAAGAGCTCGCTCGCGATCGACACCCTCTACGCCGAGGGGCAGCGGCGCTTCGTCGAGAGCTTCTCGGCCTACGCGCGGCAGTTCCTCGAGCGGCGCGACCGCCCCCCCGTCGGGTCGCTCGACCCGGTGCCCGCGGCCATCGCGGTCGACCGCGGGGCCCCCGTGCGCCCGTCGCGATCCACGGTCGGCACGATGACCGAGCTGGCGGACTACCTCCGGCTCCTGTGGGCGCGGGCCTCGACCATCGTGTGCGAGGGCTGCGGCCGGGAGGTGCACCGAGGGAGCGTCGCGAAGGCGGCCGACGAGGTGCTCGCGGGCGCGAAGGGGGGCGCGAGGGTGGTGGTGACCTGGAGGGTCCCCACCGACGACCCGGAGCGCTACCTCGGGGTGCGCGAGCGCCTGCTCGAAGAGGGCTGGCGCAGGGTGTACCGCGACGGCGTCGCGAAGGACCTCGACGAGGTCCCGCCCTCGGAGGCCGTGGGGGCGGGAGGGGTCGACGTCGTGGTCGACCGCGTGGTCGCGTCCGAGGCGGAGCGCACGCGCGTGGTCGAGGCGCTGGCCACGGCGATGTCGAAGGGCCGTAGGGCCGACGTCCATTTCGTGGATCAGGGCTCCGTCGCGAGGTTCTCTCGCGGGCTCGACTGCGCGTACTGCGGCCGGGCCTACCCCGACCCGTCGCCCACGCTCTTCTCCTTCAACTCACCCATCGGGGCCTGCGAGGCGTGCAGGGGCTTCGGTCGCGTCATCGACATCGACTGGGACAAGGTCGTCCCCGACCCGACGAAGCCCCTCGGCGACGGCGCCATCAAGCCCTGGACGGGCAAGGCCACCGAGTGGGAGCGCAAGGAGCTCGCGAAGTGGTGCAAGGCCCACAAGGTCTCGATGACCGCTCCCTGGTCCTCGCTCCCCGCCGCGACGCGCACAGCCATCCTCGAGGGCGACAAGGGCTTGATGGGCGTGCGGCCCTGGTTCCAGTGGCTGGAGACCAAGGCCTATCAGATGCACGTCCGGGTCTTCCTCTCGCGCTACCGGCGCTACGTGCCGTGCGCGTCCTGCGGAGGCTCCCGGCTGCGTGGAGACATCGCCCGCTACAAGGTCTGCGGCCTGTCGATCACCGAGGCCAACGGGCTCCCCGTGAGCGAGCTCCGCGATCGGCTCGAGGGCCTGCCCACCATCGACGAGCCCACCGACCGCGTGGCGCGGGAGATCCGTTCGCGCCTCGGGTACCTCGGAGATGTCGGGGTGGGGTACCTCTCCCTCGACCGCCCGTCGCGAACGCTGTCGGGCGGCGAGGTGCAGCGCGTGGCGCTCACCGCGGCGCTGGGCACGTCGCTCACCGGCACGCTGATGGTGCTCGACGAGCCGACCGCGGGCTTGCATCCCCGCGACGCCGAGCGGCTGGTGGGCGTGGCCCGGGGCATCGCGGCGCTGGGCAACGTCGCGCTGGTGATCGAGCACGACCTCGAGGTGATCGCCGCGGCGGACCGCGTGGTGGAGCTCGGCCCCGACGCGGGCGAGGCGGGGGGCGCGATCATCTTCGACGGCGCCCCGGCGGAGCTCGCGGAGCGTGACACCCCCACGGGCGCGGCCCTGCGCGCGAAGGGCGCGGCGCGCACCGAGAGGCGCGCGGCGAAGGATTGGCTCACGCTCACGGGGGCGCGGGGGCACAACCTGAAGGCGGTGACGCTGAGGGTCCCGCTCGGCGTGCTGACGGTGGTGACCGGGGTGTCGGGGAGCGGCAAGAGCTCGCTGGTGGGGGAGACGCTCTACCCCGCGGTGACGCGCGCGCTGGCCGCGAGGGCGCTGCCCGTGCGCGCGGAGGAGGCGCTGCCCTACGACGACCTCGACGGGGCCGACGCGCTCACCGACGTGGTGTACGTCGACCAGGGCTCCCTCGGGCGCACCACCCGCGGCAACCCCGCGACGTACCTCAAGGCTTGGGACCGGGTGAGGGCGCGCTTCGCGGCGCTGCCCGAGTCGAAGGCCCGCGGATACACCACGCGCACGTTCTCGTTCAACGTCGAGGGAGGTCGCTGCCCGAGCTGCGAGGGGGCGGGCTGGGAGACCGTCGAGATGCAGTTCCTCGCCGACGTGAGCTTCAAGTGCCCCGACTGCCACGGGCGCCGCTTCAAGGACGAAGTGCTCGAGGTGACCCTGCGGGGCAAGAGCGTCTCTGACCTCCTGGAGATGTCCGCCGACGCCGCGGTCGACCACCTCTACGACGACGCCTCCTTCGTCGAGGCGATCGAGCCGATGCGCGCGGTGGGCCTCGGCTACATGCGACTCGGCCAGTCCCTCAGCACGCTCTCGGGGGGAGAGGCCCAGCGGCTCAAGCTCGCCGCCGCCCTCGCCGACGCGAAGCGCGGCACCCTGGTGATCCTCGACGAGCCCACCACGGGGCTTCACCGCCGCGACGTGGGCCGCGTCTTCGACACCCTCGACCGCCTCGTCGAGCGCGGCGTGACCGTGGTGGTGGTCGAGCACGACCCCTGGGTCGCCGCGCGCGCCGACCACGTCATCGACCTCGGCCCCGAGGCCGCCCACCTCGGCGGAGAGCTCGTCGCCGAGGGCACCCCCGAGGAGGTCGCGACGCACCCCCGCTCGCGCTTCGCGCCCTACCTCCGCGCGGCCCTCGACGCGCGCTCCGCGGCCTTCCTGGAGCGCGCCACCGCGCCGAGGGAGCGCACCGAGGTCACCGTGCCCGACGGCGTCGTGGTGCGCGGCGCGAGGGAGCACAACCTCGACGTGCCCCAGCTGGAGATCCCGCGCGAGAGGCTCGTCGCCATGACCGGGCCCTCGGGCTCGGGCAAGAGCTCCCTCGCCTTCGACGTGATCTACGCCGAGGGCCAGCGGCGCTTCCTAGAGACCCTCTCCCCCTACGCGCGGCAGTACCTCCCTTCGCTGGGCCGCGCCGACGTCGACTCCATCGTGGGCATCCCCCCGGCGATCTCGTTGGAGCAGCGCACGGCCCGGGCCGGCGCGATGAGCACCGTGGCGACGGTGACCGAGATCGCGCACTACCTCCGGCTCCTCTACGCGCGCGCCGCGACGCCCCACTGCCCTCGCTGCGACCTGGCCATCGGCGCGCGCACCCCCGAGCAGATCGTCGACGAGCTCGGCGAGGCCTTCCCCGCGACGGCGTCGCTCTCGGTGTGGGCGCCCGTGGTGAGGGCCCGCAAGGGCCTGCACGGCGAGGTCATCGAGCGGGCGCGCAAGACGGGCATCGAGGCGGTGCGCGTCGACGGCGTCGACTACGAGCCCGCGAAGGTCCCTACGCTCAAGAAGACGAAGGTGCACGACGTGGCGCTCTGGGTGGGCGCCGCGAAGGCCGGCGAGCGCGACGCGCTGGTCACCCTGGTGCGCAAGGCCGTCTCTCTCGCCGAGGGCCACTGCTTCATCGAGCGAGACGAGCGCGCGGGCAGGGTCGGAGAGCCCGTCGAGCGATCGACCCGCCGCGCGTGCCCCAAGTGCGGCGAGGGCATCCCCGAGCTCGACCCGAGGCACTTCTCCTTCAACACCCCGCAGGGGCGCTGCGAGGCCTGCGAGGGCGCGGGCGCCGTCGACGGAGAGCCCTGCGAGGAGTGCGAGGGGTCGCGCCTCGCGCCCATCCCGAGGGCGGTGCGCTTCGGCGGTCACCGATTCCACGAGGCCCTCGCGATGACCCCCGGGGAGCTCCGCGAGGCGATGCAGGGCGTGGCCCTCTCGGCGCGGGAGAAGATCATCGCCGAGGCCCCGTTGGGGCAGCTCGACGCGAGGCTCGACACGCTCCTCGGGCTCGGGCTCGACTACCTCACCCTCGACCGTCGGGCGAACACGCTCTCCGGCGGGGAGATGCAGAGGCTCAGGCTCGCGGCGCAGATCGGCGCGGGGCTCACGGGGGTGCTCTACGTGCTCGACGAGCCCACCATCGGCCTGCACGGCAGGGACACCGGGAGGCTCGTGGGCGCCATGCGCGCGCTGGTCGACCGCGGCGCGAGCGTGATCGTGGTGGAGCACGACGCCGAGGTGATCCGCGCGGCGGACTGGGTGGTCGACCTCGGCCCGAGCGGAGGCAAGGGCGGCGGCCGCGTCGTCGGCTCGGGCCCCTCGGAGCAGGTGCTCAGCGGCGACGGCCCCACGGCGCGCGCGCTGCGGGTGAGGGTGGGCGAGGGCGCCCGGGGGCGCGGGGTCGACGACGCGAAGTGGCTCACGGTGAAGGGAGCGAGGGGGCACAACCTCCGGCAGACGACGGCGCGGTTCCCCCTGGGGCGCTTCGTGTGCGTCGCGGGGGTGTCGGGCAGCGGAAAGAGCACCCTCGTGGAGAAGGTCACCCTCCGCGCGGTGCGCGAGAAGCTGAAGCTCAACACCGACGCGCCTCTGCCCTACGGCTCCATCGACGGGTGGAAGCACCTCAAGCGCGCGGTGCCCATCGACCAGTCTCCCATCGGCCGCACCCCGCGGAGCGTGCCGGCCACCTACGTCGGGATCTGGGACGACATCCGACGTCTCTTCGCGGCGCTCCCCGAGGCGAAGGCCCGCGGCTGGGGCATCGGGAGGTTCTCCTTCAACACCGCCCCCGACTCGGGCGGCGGCCGCTGCGAGACCTGCGACGGCAACGGGGTGAAGCACGTCGAGATGGCCTTCCTGCCTGACGTGGTGGTGCCCTGCGAGGCCTGCAACGGGATGCGCTTCTCCCGCGAGACCCGCGAGGTGAAGCTCCACGGCTACGACGTGGGGGAGGTCCTCGCGCTCACCATCGAAGAGGCGCGGCAGGTCTTCGCCCAGGTGCCGAAGGTGAAGCGCGCGCTCGACCTGCTGCACGACCTGGGCGTCGGGTACATGACCCTGGGGCAGGGCTCGCACACCCTCTCGGGCGGTGAAGCCCAGCGGGTGAAGCTGGCCACGGAGCTGCAGGGCTCCGGGGGCTCCACGCTCTACGTGCTCGACGAGCCCACCACGGGCCTGCACCTCTCGGACGTCTCCCGGTTGATCGGCGTGATGCAGCAGCTCGTCGACCGCGGCGACTCGCTGCTGGTGATCGAGCACCACCCCTCGGTGCTCGCGGCGAGCGACTGGATCGTGGAGCTCGGCCCCGGCGGGGGGCGCCTCGGCGGAGAGGTGGTGGCCGAGGGCTCGCCGGCCTCCATCGCGGCGGGCGACACCGCGACGGGGGAGGTGCTCCGCGAGGCGAAGGGGGGCGCGAAGGCGAAGCCCAGGGCCTCGACGCGAAAGCGCGCCGCGGATATGGAGTCCGCTCCCTGAGAGGAGGCGAACGATGGCGATGGAGTACCGACGGATGGGGCGCGCGGGGCTGAAGCTCAGCGCGCTCTCGTTCGGCTCGTGGGTCACCTACGGCAACCAGATGGACACCGAGCTCGCCCGCGACTGCATGGTCGCGGCCTACGAGGGCGGGGTGAACTTCTTCGACAACGCCGAGATCTACGCGCGGGGGCAGAGCGAGAGGATCATGGGCGAGGCCCTCAAGGCCCTCGGCTGGCGGCGCGGCAGCTACGTCGTCTCGACGAAGCTCTACTGGGGCCTGCACAACGGCCCCAACGAGAAGAACACGCTCAACCGCAAGTACCTCCTCGAGGCCATCGACGGCTCGCTGGAGCGCCTCGGGCTCAAGCACGTCGACCTGGTCTACTGCCACCGCCCCGACCCTGAGACCCCCGTCGACGAGACCGTGTGGGCGATGCACGAGATCGTCCGCTCGGGCCGCGCGCACTACTGGGGCACCTCGGAGTGGAGCGCCGAGGAGTTCCGCGCGGCGTGGGAGGTGGCCGACAAGCACCACCTGTACAAGCCGGTCGTGGAGCAGCCGCAGTACAACCTCTTCCACCGCGAGCGGGTCGAGGCCGAGTACGCGCCGCTCTACCGCGACCTGGGCACGGGCACGACGGTGTGGTCTCCGCTCGCCTCGGGGCTCCTCACGGGCAAGTACGCCGAGGGCATCCCCGCGGGCAGCCGCGGCGCGGTGAAGGGCCTGGAGTGGCTCCGCGACGGCCTCACCGACGCCGACAAGAACGCCGCCGTGCTGCGCTTGAAGCCCGTGGCCGAGGAGCTCGGGTGCAGCCTCGCGCAGCTCGCCATCGCGTGGTGCCTGAAGAACCCCCACGTCTCGTCGGTCATCACCGGCGCGAGCCGCCCCGAGCAGGTGAGGGAGAACCTCGAGGCCCTCGCCGTGGCGAAGGCGCTCACCCCGGAGGTGATGGCCCGGATCGACGCCGCCCTGCGGGGTTGACCTGGGCGGCGCCGATCTGGTGAGGTCGGCGCCCCGTGATGAGCGCACCCTACGACCTCGTGGTGATCGGCAGCGGCCCCGGCGGCGAGGGCGCCGCGATGAAGGCCGCGAAGGCCGGCCGCCGCGTCGCGGTGGTGGAGCGCTACCACGACGTGGGCGGCGGCTGCACCCACTGGGGCACCATCCCCTCGAAGGCGCTCCGGCACACGATCCGCACCCTCGCCGACCTGCGGTCGCACCCGCTCTTCCAGCCCCTGGTCGAAGACGACGACGTCTCGCTGCCGCAGATGCTCCGCAACGCCGAGCGGGTGGTGCAGCAGCAGGTGGCGCTGCGCCACGCCTTCTACGAGCGCAACCGTGTGCGGGTCATCCACGGCAGCGCGCGCTTCGTCGACGCCAACACCCTCGACGTGGTCGACGCCGGGGGCGCCTCGCTGGAGCGCGTGAGCGCGCGGCACTTCGTCATCGCGACGGGCTCTCGCCCCTACCGACCGCCGGGGGTCGATTTCGGGCACCCGCGCGTGTGCGACAGCGACACCGTGCTCCAGCTCACCGAGACGCCGCAGAACATGGTGATCTACGGCGCGGGGGTCATCGGCTGCGAGTACGCGTCGATGTTCCGCACGATGGGCGCGAAGGTCACGCTCATCAACACCCGGGACAAGCTCCTGTCCTTCCTCGACGACGAGATCAGCGACGCGCTGAGCTACCACCTGCGCGACCAGGGCTGCGTGATCCGCCACAACGAGGAGATGGAGGCCGTCGAGCTCCGCGACGACGGCGTGGTGCTGCACCTCAAGAGCGGCAAGCGCTGCCGCGGCGACGTGCTGCTCTGGGCCAACGGCCGCACGGGCAACTCGCACGACATGGGCCTCGAGGCCCTGGGCGTCACCCCCGACGCGCGCGGTCAGCTCGCGGTGAACGAGAGCTACCAGACCTCGCTGCCGCACATCTACGCGGTGGGAGACGTGATCGGCCCTCCGGCGCTGGCCAGCGCGGCCTACGACCAGGGCCGCTTCGCCGCGACGCACCTCACCGAGGGCTCGTGCAACACCCGCCTCGCGAGGGACATCCCCGCCGGCATCTACACCACGCCCGAGATCTCGTCCCTCGGCCGCACCGAGCGGGAGCTCACCGCCGCGTGCGTGCCCTACGAGGTCGGGCACTCTCTCTTCCGCTCGCTCGCCCGCGCGCAGATCACCGGGCAGACCGTCGGGATGCTCAAGCTCCTCTTCCACCGCGACACGCTGCAGATCCTCGGGATCCACTGCTTCGGCTACCAGGCCAGCGAGATCATCCACATCGGCCAGGCCGTGATGTCGCAGCCCGAGGGGCGTAACACCATCGAGTACTTCGTCAACACGACGTTCAACTACCCGACCATGGCCGAGGCGTACCGTGTCGCAGCCCTCAACGGTCTCAACCGCCTCTGCTGACCCCACGTCGTCGCCGCCGTCTCCACCGCGCGCGAGGCGCCGCGTCGCGGCCCTCCTCGCGGGCGTGGCGCTGGCGCTCCTCTCCGCGGGCGTGATCGCGCTGCTCCTCGGGGCCCTTCGGCCCGCGCCCCCCGCGGTGCGCCTCGTCTCGGCCCGGGTGCACGGCGTCACCGTCGAGGGCGTCGTGATGCGGGTCGCGCTGCGCGTGAGGAACCCCAACCGCGTCGCGCTGCAGGTCCGGGGCTTCGACGCGCGGGTCACCGTCGAGGGCCACCCGCTCGGATCTCCCCGCGCCACGGCGTCGCTCACCCGCATCGCGGGCCGCAGCGAGGTGCCCCTCGACATCGAGATGGTCGCGCCCTGGAGCGACGCCATCTCCGTCGGCCTCGCGTCGCTGCAGAAGACCGAGCTCGGCTACGTCATCGACGGCGACGTGCGCATCGGGACAGGGCGCGTGAGCGTGGGCTACCCCGTGCGCGTGCAGGGCACCTTCCCCAGCCGGATGGTGCGCGACGCGATCCCGAACTCCCTGCCCTTCGGACTGCCCGGCCTGCTGCCTCAGATCCTCAGGCCCGCGAACCCGACGCGCTGAGCTCCCCTGTCGCGGGGGGCGCGGCTCGGGCATAGACTCGCCGCCCCGACGCCATGCACACGACGCCCTCGACCGAAGCGACCGCGCCGCGACACCCGCCCCGCTGGAGCGCCGACGACCTCCCGCCGCCGCCCTACGACGAGTCCGAGAGGCTCGCCCTCACCGTCGACGAGGCCGCGAGGGTCGCGGCGCAGCTCCCGCTCGGCACCCGCTTCACCCTGCGCGACGAGATCACGCCGGTGCAGCGGGCCTTCCTCGACCGCCACGGCTTCATGGTCTTCGACCGCGTCGCGTCGCGCGTCGAGGTCGAGAGGCTCCTCGCGGCGGTCGACGCGGTGGAGTCGAAGCTCCTCGCGGACGGCAAGAAGAAGGTCTACGGCGTGCCCGTGTGGTTCGGGCTCGACCCCGACGGCAGGGACTACCTCTTCCGCGTGGGCTTCACGAGCGCGCTCTCGGACGAGGTCGCGCGCTTCGTGAGGGACCCGCGCTTCGAGCCCGTGCGACGGCTCATCGGCGACGACGCGCGCATCGGCGACCGCGAGAAGGACGGGGTGGTGTTCAACCGCTACGTGCGCGCCGCGGGGAGCCTGCGCCCCGACCTCGCGTGGCACACCGACGCCCTGCGGGACGTCTTCTACAACCGCGAGATGCCCGGCCCGATGCTGAACGTGGGCCTGCACTTCGACCGCATCCGGGCGGACGAGGGCGGCCTGCGGCTGCTGCCCGGGACGCACACCCAGGGCGTGGCCTCGACGCTGCTCCGCAAGGTGCACTTCGTGTCGAACCGGCCCGACCCGAAGGAGCTGCCCGTGGAGACCTGGCCCGGCGACCTCACCGTGCACGACGGTCGGATGTGGCACCGCGTCGAGGGCTCGCCCTACACGGGCTGGGAGAGCCTCCGTCGGTCGATGTACGTCCCCTACGTGCGCGACCGCTACCAGCCCAAGGACGAGTCGAGCCCCACGCCCGCGTACCTGCGCCTCTTCGACGCCGTGATGCAGGCGCGCCGGCGCCTCGCCTCGCTGCGCCGCTGACCCATGCCGCGCTGGCGCTACCGCCTCCGCCGGCTGTCGCGCGAGCTGTGGTTCCGCGCGGCGGCGTACAGCCTGCTCGGTCTGGTGGGAGCCCTGGTCGCCGCGGCCCTCGCGCCCTTCGTGCCCGACTCCCTGGCGAGCTCCTTCGGCGGAGAGGCCACCGACAAGGTGCTCACGGTGATCGCGTCGAGCATGCTCGCGGTGACCACCTTCTCGCTCTCGACGCTGGTGACGGCCTACACCGCCGTCTCGTCGAGCGCGACGCCCCGCGCGGCCAAGCTCCTCGTCTCGGACCACAACGGCCAGAACGTGCTCTCGACCTTCGTGGGCGCGTTCCTCTACAGCCTCGTGGGCCTCGTCGCGCTGCAGACGGGGTACTACGGCCCGCAGGGGCGGCTGATCCTCTTCCTCATCACCGTGGGCGTGCTGGTGGTGGTCGTGATCGCGCTGATCCGGTGGATCCACGCCCTCTCTCGCCTCGGGCAGGTCGACGCCGCCATCGGGCGCGTCGAGGCAGCGACCCGAGCGGCGCTCGAGGCCGAGCGCGAGCGGGCCTGCGCCGACGAGGAGCCCGCGCTCCCCGAGGGGCACATGACGCTCACGTCCACGGAGGTGGGCTACGTGCAGAACGTCGACCTCGGGGCGCTCAGGGGGCTCTGCCGCGCGCACGGACTGAGGGCGTGGGTGCGCGCGGTGCCCGGCCGCTTCGTACACGTCGGGGCCACGATCATCGACGTCGCGCCGGGCCCCGCGGACAACGGCGTCGCGGAGTCGCTTCGCGGGGCCGTGATGGTGGGCGCCGCGCGCTCGGTGGAGGAGGACCCCCGCTTCGGCGTGACGGTGCTCGCCGAGATCGCGATGCGCGCGTTGTCTCCCGGGGTGAACGACCCGGGCACCGCGGTCGAGGTCATCGCCACGGGCGTGCGCCTCCTCTCGGAGTGGGCGCGCGCGACCGACGCGCCGCGACGCGACGCCGTGCAGGACGCTGTGTACGTCGCGCCCACGACGGCGGCGGACCTGCTCGACGACCTGATGCGCCCGATCGCGACCTACGGGGCGGGCGACCTCAACGTCGCGCTAGCGCTCCAGTCGGGGCTGCGCGCGCTCTCCCTCGCGGGCTCCGCGC
>JAEYZO010000539.1 GCA_023428035.1 Pseudomonadota bacterium
GGCATCACCCGCGCGAGGCCCGCGGTGGACTGCACGGTGAGCACGGCCGCGACGCCGCAGGGCCAGGCGCCCGCCGCGGTGATCGCGCGGGCGTCGGCGAGGAGGCCAGCGCCGCCGCTCGGGTCGAGCCCGGCGACGCTGAGGGCGCAGGGGAGCGTCATCGTGAGCCTCCGCCGCACGCCCCTCCTCCGTCACGGGCTTTGTATTGGTCAGAGGTGTGGGTGGCTGTGGGCACGGAGACGATGGCCCGGCGTTCGTGGCCTTTTTTCGTAGCTGCGACGGGGCTGTTGGCCCGACGTTCGTGGCCTTTTTTCGTGGCTGCGACGGGGCTGTTGGCCCTCACCCCCAGCCCCGTCGCCCACAGCCACCCACACTTCTGACCCATGCAAAGCCGTCACGGGAGGAGGGGAGTGACGCGTTCACTTCGCGAGACGGGTTCAGCGAGGTCATTGGGGCTCCCTTCCTCCGGTCACGGAGGAGGGGCGGGGGGTGGAGGGTCGCCGTCGCTACTCCGCGGCGGACTGCGCGGGCTCCTCGGCGAACTCGATGCGCCAGCCGCCGTCGGGGTTGAGCCCGATGTCGAGGCGCGAGGGGAGCGGGCCCGCCGCGAGGTGCTCGAGCAGCACCCGCGACACCGCGGGGATGAGCGAGCCGCGGAGGATGTGCTCGACGTTGCGCGCGCCGGTCTCGGCCTCGGTGCAGCGCCGCGTGACCTCGTCGATGAGCTCGGGGTCGAAGACCGTCTCGATGCGGTGCGAGGCGTAGAGGCGCTTCTTGAGCCCGTTGAGACGCATCTCGGTGATCTCGCGCATGATCGAGCGGTTGATCGGCGCGTAGGGCACGATGGTCATGCGCGCGAGGAGCGCGGGCTTGAAGTGCTTCGAGAGGATCGGCCGGATGTGGTTGGCCACGTCGTCGACGGTCGGGGGCTCGTCGCGGTCGTAGATCTTCATGATCTCGTCCGTGGCGAGGTTGCTGGTGAGGATGATGATGGTGTTGCGGAAGTTGATGTGCCGGCCCTCGGAGTCGGAGAGCGAGCCCTTGTCGAACACCTGGTAGAAGAGGTTCATCACCTCGAGGTCGGCCTTCTCGACCTCGTCGAGGAGCACCACGGAGTAGGGCCGCTGGCGCACCGCCTCGGTGAGCACGCCGCCCTCGCCGTAGCCCACGTAGCCCGGGGGCGAGCCGATGAGCCGGGAGACCGTGTGCTTCTCCTGGAACTCCGACATGTTGATGACGGTCATGAAGCGCTCGCCGCCGTACATGGCGTCGGCGAGGGCGATGGCCGTCTCGGTCTTTCCGACGCCCGAGGGGCCGACGAAGAGCAGCACGCCCACGGGCTGGTTCGGGTTGTTGATCCCGGCCTGCGAGATGCGGATCGTCTCGGCCACCGTGGTGATCGCGTGCTCCTGCCCGCGCACCCTCCCTCGGAGCTTCTCTTCGAGCGAGAGCAGCACCGCCACGTCGTCCTTCTGCATCTTGCCGACGGGGATGCCCGTCCAGTTGCCCACCACGCGGGCGACCATGTCGGGGTCGACCTCGGCGTGCACGAGCGCGGGCTTGCCCTTCACCGACTCCATGTGGGCCATCGCGTCGGTGAGCGCCCGCCGCGTCGCCTGCGCCTCGTCGGTGGTGTCGTCGGCCTTGAGCGCGTGCACCTTCTCGCGCGCCTCGTGCACGGCCTTGGCCGCGTCGCGCTCCTTGTTCCACTGCTCCTGGAGCTTGGTGATCTCGCCCTGGGTGGTCTCGTAGCGCTCGCGCACCGACTGCTCGCGCTCGGCGTCGACGGCGAAGCCCGCGGCGCGGTCGCGGTTGAGCGCGTCCTTCTCGCGCTCCAGCGCCGCGAGGGTCACCTCGAGCTCGACGAGCTCCTCGGGCCGCGCGTCGAGGTCGATCTTCACCCGCGCCGTGGCCGTGTCGAGGAGGTCTACCGCCTTGTCGGGGAGCTGCCGGCCCGAGATGTACCGGCTCGACAGCTTCACCGCGGCGATGAGGGCCTCGTCGCGGATCGGGACCTTGTGGGCCTTCTCGAAGATGGGGCGAAGACCGCGGAGCATGATCACCGCGTTCTCCTCGGAGGGCTCATCCACCGCGACGGGCTGAAAGCGCCGCGCGAGGGCCGCGTCCTTCTCGAAGTACTTCTTGTACTCAGCCCAGGTGGTGGCCGCGATGGTGCGCAGCTCGCCCCGCGCGAGGGCGGGCTTCAAGAGGTTCGCCGCGTCGCCGCCGCCCTGCTGACCGCCGGCGCCGATGATCGTGTGCGCCTCGTCGATGAAGAGGATGATGGGCTTCGCCGACGACTTCACCTCGTTGATGACGTTCTTGAGGCGGTTCTCGAACTCGCCCTTCACGCCCGCGCCGGCCTGCAGCGCGCCGAGGTCGAGGCCGAGGAGCTCTACGTTGCGCAGGTCGGCGGGCACGTCGCCCTCGATGATGGCGCGCGCGAGGCCCTCGACGAGGGCGGTCTTCCCGGTGCCGGGCTCGCCCACGATGATCGGGTTGTTCTTCCTGCGGCGCGCGAGGATGTCGACGAGCTGCCGGATCTCCTGGTGGCGGCCGAAGACCGGGTCGATCTTTCCGTCGCGGGCCTTCTGGGTGAAGTTCTCGCAGAAGCGCGCGAGGTTCTCGCTCTGCCCCGCCGCCGCAGCGTGGGCCGCGCCCGCGGGCATCGCCCCGCCCTGCGCCGCCGCGCTGCCCGGCGCCGCCACGCCGACCTCGAGCGACTCCTTCGAGGGCGCGACGATGTCCTGCATCTCGCGTCGGAGCGTCTCCCGCGGGAGCGCCTCCATCTCGGGGAAGCTCTCGGCGCTGTACTTCCCGGGGTTCGACGCGAACTGGTAGACCAGCGCGCCCGTTCGGATGCGGGTCACGTCGTGCTCGAGCGACGCCACGGTCCACGCGTCTTCGAACCACTGGAAGAGCGAGCCCGAGAACACGGGCTTGCCGGGGTTGCCCGTGCGCAGGTTCGACACGGCGCGCTCGACGCGGCCGACGAGCCTCACGCGGTCCTGGTCGTAGTGGTGGAGGATGCGCGCGGCGTCGCCGTCTTCGCTGGTGACGAGCTCGAGCAGCACGTGCTCGACGGTCACCTCGTGGGCGCGCTGGTTGTGAGCGCGGCTCACCGCGGCCTCGAGGGCCTTCACGGCGGTGGGCGTGAGTCTACGGACGATGGTCTTCGGCTCTACGAGCAGTGCCATTGGCAGCGCCTCCCTCGGGTGTGGAATCCGACGCGGGAGACTCGCCCTCTTCGGGGCCGGTCTGCAAGGGCACAGGCACGATGACCCGCGTCTCGCGGTCGGCCCCGACGGTCACCCAGGAGTCGAGGCCCAGGCGAGAGGCCCCGTCTTCTCGGGACGACAGGCGCAGGGAGGGCGTCTCTCCCGGCGCGAGCACCAGCTCCAGGTCGAACTCCAGCGGGTCGCGTGTGTAGAAGGTCACCAGCTCCCTCAAGCGCGGGAGCGCGTCTCCGCCGGGCAGGAACCTCTGGAAGGCCGCGCGCTTCAGGGGCCCGAGCACCAGGCGGAACTTTCCCCCGCGGTCGAAGACCTTGCGCCCCACCGTGGCGTCGACGCCGAGGGTGGTGTTCACCACGCCCAGCCGCAGGAGCTGCTTCTCGTCGATGGTGACCCAGCGCCCGACGAACTGCTCGATGTTCACCGGGGCGCCGATGAGCACGTCGTCCATCACGTCCTTGACGCAGGCGACCATGCCCGAGGCGGTGCGGGCGCGGGTGGCCAGGAGCGGCGCGAGGCGCAGGAGCCGCGGGAGGGACAACCCCACCGGGGGCTTCTTCCCCCCGAAGGCGTCGACCCCCGCGAGGGCGAGCATCCGTAGCGACCACAGGTCCCGCGAGGTCGAGAGGTGCTCGGTGGTGAGCGCGTAGCGCTGGTGCGCCCGGTAGAAGAGCGACAGCACCCGGTGGTGGAACATGTCGAGGAAGTCGCGCTGCGCCCGGTGGTCGGGGTCTTCGTGCAGCACCTCCTCGGAGAAGTACGTGGGCAGCGGCGAGACGGTGCCGGTGAGCCCCAGGAAGGTCGTGGTGATCTCGTACACGGGCCCCTCGGGGCCGTCGCCGGTCTCGCCCAGACGTCGCGGGCGGGCGACGATCGACGACACGTCGCTGGTGCTGAAGGCCAGCGAGGGGTCGTGGCGAAAGCGCAGGAGCTCCCGCGAGGGGGGCCCGTCGTCGCCGACGCGCGGGGGCACGGCGCCCTCGACCTGGGCGTCGTGCGTGGCGCGCTCGAGGATCTGCACCGCGCGGTAGAACCCCACCCGGCGCGGCGACGCGAGGAGCTGCTCGAGGAGCCCGCTCACAGCACCGGCTGCTGACCGCTCTTGGCCTTCCACTGGTAGAGCACCTGCGAGGGGTGGGTCTTCACGGAGAGTTCGTTGAAGGTGTTGATGCCCGCGTGGGCGGCGAGCACCTCGTCGAGCACCGCGCCGAAGAGGTAGAGGTCGCCCTCGCCCGTGTAGCTCTTCTCGTCGAGCTCGAGCTGCACCCCGACGCCGCGCACCGGCACGCCCTTCACGAGGCGCTCGATGGGGCGCGTGCGGACCTCTCGGATGCCCTCGATGCGGTTCTGGTTCGAGCGCGCGGCCTGGCGGTCGACGGCGGCGACGAAGTTGTAGAGGTCGAGGATCGACCGGAGAGAGTCCCGGTCGGCGAGGGCGCGGTAGTTGAGCGCGAGGTGAGACACGAGGCGCCAGTGCAGGCCGTCGTCGAAGGGTGGGCGCACGGGGCTGGTGACGGGGGTGACGTTCTTGAAGCGGGCGAAGGGCGGCGAGCCCGGCGCGGGCACGGAGACCTCGCCGACCTTGAGCTGGTTGGGGAGACGTCGGTTGGTGCAGGTGAGCTCGATCGAGAGGGTCTCTTCTACGGCGCCGGGGATGACGTCCCTCGGGGTGTGGATGGAGATCCAGGTGTCGATGCCCTCGTCGAGGGGCGAGCTGGAGCGACGGAGCCGGTAGAAGGTCGGCGCGTCGTCGGGCATCTCGGCGTGGAGGAAGTCGAAGAAGGGCTTGTAGTTCTTTCGCTCCGTGCGGCCCGCTTGCAGGCCCGTGACCTTGTCGACGGACCAGACCTCCATGTGCTTCGGGTCGATCTCGCTCGCGCGCACGAGGTTCTCGTGGGCGAGCACGTCGAGGCGGATCGGGTCGGCGTCGGCGGCGAAGAGGTTCACCGCGGGGCCGCAGTGGAGCTTGAAGAGCTCCTTGGAGATCTTGGTGGGCGGCGCGGGGGGCCGCTCGAACTGGAACACCAGCTCGAAGCGGTCTTCGGCGCGCGCCGCGGCGGCGTCGAGGCCCTTCACGTCGATGAAGAGGAACTTCTGCGGGAGGACGAAGTACTCCTGCAGGAGCCTCCAGCCCGTGGGGGCGAGCGGGGGCCATGGGAGCATGGCGCAGGAGTCGTCGAAGCCCGGGGCCCGCACGGCGGCGCGGCCGAGCTCGATGGGCTTGGAGCCCGGAGACATCCCGCGGACGCTCACCCCGCGGAGGTACTGCTGCATCCAGAGGAAGGTCATGGTGGTGAGCGAGGGCTCACCGGCCAGCCAGAAGCGCAGGCCCTCGGGCTGGAACACCGCCGCGCGGCCCGCCTCGTGGGTCTGCATCTGCACGCGGATCGCGGGGAACGAGGGCGAGCCCGTGTCGTGCACCACGTCGGTGATCTGCAAGGGGAGGAGGTCGACGTCGGCGGTGGTGCGGAAGCGGCAGGAGGTGCCCTCGACGGGCTGCGCGGCGAGCTCGGTGCCGCGGGCGATGCGCTGCCGGGTGCGCAGGGCGCCCGCGACGGGCGTGAACTCGACGATGGTGGCCGCGGGCAGGGTGCGGAGGTAGTGCGGCAGCAGCAGGTCGGTGAGCGCGTGGATGACCTCGGGGACGTCGTCTTCGAGGCGCTCTCGGATGCGCGCCGTGAGGAAGGCGAAGCCCTCGATGAGGCGCTCGACGTCGGGGTCGGCGCTGCGCTCGGAGAGCAGGCCCGCGGTGTCGGGGTAGAGCTTGCCGTACTCGCGCCCGAGTTCTCGGAGGTACTGCAGTTCGCTCTGGTAGTAGCGGCTGAACACCCGTTGCGGTCCCTTCGCTGGAGGGAGCGACTCTACAGCGGCCCCCCGGGGCCCGTCATGGAAACGGCCGTCGCGCGGTCAGTGGGCGAGGAGGAGCTCCCACCAGCGCGCTTCGGGGTGCGCGAGGCCCCAGCGGTGCGCGCGCCCGAGGGAGACCGCGACCCAGAGCAGGGTGGGCGCGATCATCACGGTCGAGATGTCGACCTCGACCCGGTCGAGCACGGGGTTGCCGCTCACGAAGGGCCAGAGTGGCTCCAGGTCGGGGTGCATGAGCGAGTCGAGCCCGACGTGGGTGAGCGCGCCCGAGAAGAAACCAAGGGCGCAGGCGCGGCGTCGCGGGAGCCTCCAGGCGAGGGCCGAGAGGGCGAGCGCGATGAGCGACGCTCCGAGGAGCGAGTGCGTCCACCCGTGCACGGCGAAGGGTGCGCCGAAGCCGAGGGCGAGCACGGGCTGGAGGTCCATCACGCCGTTGGCGACGACGAAGGCCACGGTGGAGAAGCGCGCTCGGAGGCTCAGCTCGAAGGGGAGCGCGGCCCCGAAGTGCAGCGGGGTGATGGGCACCGGGGGACGATACCAACCCCCCGTAGACTGACGGCTCTCCATTGACCTCGGGAGCCGCCCCGCGCTCCCATCGCGCGCGCTCGTGCTCGTCGTCCTCGCCCAGGTGCTCCTCGCCTCCGCGCCGCTCGTCCTCGCGGCGCTCGGCGGGGTCGTGTCGGAGCGCTCCGGCGTCGCCACCATCGGCCTCGAGGCCTACCTCCTCGCGGGAGCCTTCGCCGCTGCCGCGACCGCGCTCGCGACGGGCTCCACCGCGCTCGCCCTCGTCGCCGCGCTGGCCCTCGGCGCGCTCTTCGGGGCGCTGTTCGCGGCCTGCACCGTGCGGCTGCGCGCCAACTCCATCGTGTCGGGGGTCGCGCTGAACATCCTCGCGGCCGCCGCCACGCGGGTCGCGCTCAAGGTGCTCTACGGCTCCGCGTCGAACTCCCCTCCCCTCCCCACGCACGCCCTCGCGTCACGGAGCAGCGCCGGCCTCGCCGCGATGCGCGACGCGCTCGGTTCCCCCGTGGTGCTCCTCGCTCCGCTGGCCGTGCTCGCGCTGCACGGGCTCTTGTCTCGGAGCGTGTTCGGCCTGCGCGTGACCGCGTGCGGGGAGCACCCGGGAGCGGCCCGCTCGCAGGGCGTCGCGGTCGACCGGGTGCGCTTCGCGGCCCTCTCGCTGGGCGGCGCGGTGGCGGCGCTCGGAGGCGCGCAGCTCTCGCTCCACCAGGGGGAGTTCGTCGCGTACATGAGCGGCGGGAGGGGCTTCCTCGCGCTGGCGGCGGTGATCCTCGGGCGGTGGAGGCCCGTGCGCGCGGCGCTCTGGGCCGTGGGCATCGGCGCGCTCTCGGCGCTGGAGGCGACGCTCGCGGGGCGGGTGTCGCTCCCGCCCGCGGCGCTGCAGGCGCTGCCCTACGCGCTCACGCTGCTCGCGGTGACAGGTCGGTGGGGTCGCTCGCGGCCCCCCGCGGCGCTCGCCTGAGCGCGGGTGGTCGGGCGCGATGACGTGGTCGGCGCGCCGCAGCCCCGCGGAGCCGTCGCTCCGCGCTGGGGTGACTACACCCGGGCGATGTCTCCGAGCTTGAGCAGGCGCTCGAGCCACAGGTTCGCGAGCTTCTCCTGCATCCCCGTCTGCCGAAGGCGGTCGTCGAGGAAGAGGAAGTCGACCCGGTCGAGGTCCTGGTCCTGGTTGAAGCAGGTGAAGACGATGCTCGCCTTGCCGGTCTCGGGGTCGACGTGCCGCTGGAGGCACTGCGCGCAGATCTCCTTCATCATGCACTGCATCGGGGAGTTGATGCTCGCGATGGCCGTGTGACCCGGCTTCAGGTGCGCCTTCAAGATCGCGTGCCGCGCGTTGCGCACCGCCGCCATCATCCGGTCTGAGCCGATCACGATCAGCCGCGCGCACTCCCGCGGCTCGACCACGCGCTCGCCCAGGTCTCCGCGGGTGAAGGCCACCATCGCCTCGACGATGTTCCCCACGAAGGCCCGGTCCTGCGGGCGCCGCGGCTTGATCGCGGGGCCCTTGTCCGACGACCACACCACCTGGTCCGCCGAGGCCTCGATGTCGTCCATGCGGAAGACATCCTCGGGGTTGCGGTAGCCCGCGAAGTAGATCACCTCGCAGCCGTTCGAGCGCAGCGCCTTGCCGATCGAGAAGAGCACCGCGTTGCCGAGCCCGCCGCCCGCGAGCAGCACCTTCTCGTTCTTCGGGATCTCCGTCGGCGCCCCGGTCGGACCCATCAGCACCACGGGCTCGCCGGGTCGCAGCGTCGCCATCAGCTTCGAGCTCGCGCCCATCTCAAGCCCGATCACCGAGACCAGACCCTTCTCCGGGTCGGTCCACGCGCCGGTCATGGCGAGGCCCTCCATCACGAGGCGCGTGCCCTCGACCATGGGCGCGAGGCGCTCGAAGTTCTGGAGCCGGTAGAACTGCCCCGGGTTGAACTTCTTCGCCGCCAGCGGCGCGCGCACCACCACCTCGATGATGGTGGGCGTGAGGCGCTTGACCTCGTGCACCGTCGCCGTCAGCGCGTCGGTGAGCTTCGCCTCGAAGCCCTCCCAGGCCGCGTCGCGCTGCGCCTGAGCGCTCGGGTCCAGCGTCGCGAGGGTCGGCGCGAACACGCCCACCACCGCCGCGTGACCGTCCTTCGCGCTCGCCATCGCCTTCACCACCGAGCCCGCGTAGGCCGGGTGGTTGTCTCCGTAGAAGGACACGAGCTGCCCCGCGGGGCCCTGGTACGACGTGAAGAAGCCGTGGGTGTCGGCCACCAGCGCCCAGCCGCCCTCGGGCTTCGCCTCGGCCCTGAACGAGCTGAAGGCCTTGGTCTTCCGGTCCATCTCGAACACGCCCGGGAACTCCCGCTCGTAGGTCGCGTTCGGCGCCGTGCCCGCGGCGACGCACACCGTACGCGCGGGCAGCTCGACCACCTCGCCGGTCGCGACCAGCTTGCCGTCGCGCACGTCCATCCGGTCGAAGACCATCGCGCGGACCGCGCCGTGGTTGTCGGCGAGGGCCTCCTTCGGAGAGAGGCGCTCGATGATCGTCACGCCCTCCTCCATGCACTTCTCCACCTCCTCGTGGTTGAGGCGGTAGGCGGGAGACTCGACCAGCGTGCGGCGGTACGCGATCGACACGCCGCCCCACGCGTCGAGGAGCGCGTTGAAACGCGGTTGGCGTCCCTCCGCGGCGGCGGCGGCGCGCTCGGCCCTGATGGCCCGGCCGTGCTCGACGAGCTCCTCGAGGGCCTCACGCTCCTCGGCGTTGTAGGCCCGCGTGGCGGCGGCCTCGCCGATCTCCTTCACGAGGGTCTCGTGGCGCTCCAACGCCTTCTCGGCCTGCACGACGTAATAGGCGCGCAGCTCCGTCGCGGTGTCGATGGCGGTGAGCCCGCCGCCGATCACGATCGCGGGCAGGCGCACCGAGAGGTTCGCGAGGGAGGTCTTCTTGTAGGCGCCGGTGAGCTGCAGGGCCATCAGGAAGTCCGACGCCTGACGGATGCCCCGGATGAGCCCGTTGGGGATGTCGACCAGCGTGGGGCGCCCCGCGCCCGCGGCGATGGCGACGTGGTCGAAGCCCAGGGCCCAGGCGTCGTCGAGGTCGAGGGTGCCCCCGAAGCGCACGCCGCCGTAGACCGCGAAGCGCTCGCGCCGCGCGAGCGTGAGGTAGAGCGCCGTGAGGAAGTTCTTGTCCCAGCGCACGGTGATGCCGTACTCGCTCACGCCGCCGAAGCCGAGGAGCACGCGCTCGTCGAGCTCGACGAAGAGCTGGTCGAGGTGCTCGATGGGGTCGTTCACCAGGTCGGGCGGGAGCGGCTCGAGCTTGAGCCCGTCGACGCCCACCACGCCGAAGCCCTCGTTCAGGAGCCACTGCGCGAGGGTGTAGCCCGCGGGCCCGAGGCCCACGACCAGCACGTTCTTGCCGTTGTAGGGCCTCTCGACGGGGCACGACGCGCGCAGCGGGTTCCACCGGGTGAGGAGGTCGTAGACCTCGAAGCCCCAGGGCAGCTTGAGCACGTCGGTGAGGATCGAGGTCTCGATCTGCGGGATGTTTACGGGCTCCTGCTTCTGGTAGATGCAGGCCTTCATGCAGTCATTGCAGATGCGGTGACCCGTGCCGGGGAGCATCGGGTTGTCGACCATGATCGTCGCGAGCGCGCCCAGCACCTCGCCGTCGCGGCGGAGGAAGTGCGCCTCGGAGATCTTCTCGTCGAGCGGGCAGCCGTTGAGCGGGATGCCCAGGGCGTTGGGCTTGATCGACCCGTCCTTGGCGCGCAGGCCCTTGGAGCACGAGTCCTTGTCGCGGTCGTGGCAGTAGATGCAGTAGTCGACCTCGTTCATCACGACGCGGAGCCCCGCCCTGCGGTCGGTGAGCGCGAAGCCGTCGCGCTCGCGCGGGTGGTGCGCGCCGGAGATCGCCTCGGGCAGCTCGGCCCGCGGCCGGCGCAGGGGCACGAGGTGCATCGGGTCGAGGGTCTTCGGCAGGCGCAGCGAGACCCAGTGGTGGTCCCACGCGGGGTCGACCATGCGGAGCAGGCACCAGCGGTCGATGAGCTCCAGCGCGGCCGCATAGACCATCACCGCGTCGGCCTCGGCCTCGACCGACTCGGGCAGGAGCGAGCCCACCTGCGCGGTCACCCTCGCGTCGCCCGCGAGCCGCGCGAGGAGCGAGCGCGCGTTCGCGAAGTCGCCCTCGTTCGCCTCGACGCCGCCGCGCGCCGAGGCCTTGCGGAAATGGTCCTCGGACTTCAAGAGCGGGAGCGTGGCGAGGGCCACCTCGCGCTCGTCGTTCCAGACGTCTCCGCGGCCCGAGGCCAGCGAGAGCGCGACGCGGGCGGCGTCGTCGAGGGACTGCCGCGCGTCGGCGTCGAGGGCGTCGACCTCGGCGCGCTTCCTCCGCGCCGTGCGCTTCTTGATGAACTCCCGCTTGAACTCGAAGATCGGGTGCTCCGCCGCGGTGGCCTTCGCGTGCGCCTCGCGCTCGGCCTCGAGCCCGAAGAGCGCCGCGAGGAACTGCCCCACCACAGGCGCCCCGGCGATCAGCGCGTCGCTCACGGCCTCGGCCGAGAGCCCGCGCCCGCCCGACGCGCGGTAGGCCTCGAACGCGGCCCAGGCGCCGGGGGGCATGGTCTCTCGGGCGAAGGCGTCGAAGGCCGCCGTGAGCCTGGGGAGCTGCGCGGCGTCGCGCAGGTCTGCGTAGCTGAAGCCCGGGATCGCGGGCTTGAAGGTCGGCGCGCGGAGCGGCGCCGCGGCGGCGGAGACGTAGGGCTTGTCGGAGAGTCGCGCGGTGAACGGGATCGACATGGATTCTCGCTGGCGCACGCCGCGGACGTAGTGGGAAGCGCGGCGTCGGCGGCGCCCTCCTAGCACAGATCCGCGCGTTGCGTCGGCGGCGCCGAAGGTGGATCGTGCCGCGCCGTGAGGGCCCTCGCCGCGATGTCTCTCCTCGCCCTCGCGGGCTGCCGCGAGC
>JAEYZO010000542.1 GCA_023428035.1 Pseudomonadota bacterium
GGCCGCGCCCCCGCGCGCCCCTCCCCAGCCCGTCGCGACCGAGTCATCCATCCAGCGCGCGCGGCGCGCCACGGCGCGGGGGGCCTCTTCGAGGCGAACCCGCCCCTCGTCGTCGGGGTCGTGACCCCAGAGCGAGAGCGTCTGCGAGAGGGCGCGACGTGCGTCGTTCACCAGCCGCTGCGCCTCGGCGCGGGTCGTGTCGTTCACGGGCTCCGACGACCACGGCGGCGTGGCCTCCACCCCTTCAAGGGTGAGGGCCTCGGGCGCGGGCTTCTTCGCCCGCTTGCGCACGCTCTTCGCCTCGCCGGACTTCACGGCCTCGACGGCGCGACGCTGCTCCTCCTCGGGCATCCGGGTGAGGGCGAGGAGCTCTCGCTTGTTGTCGCTCACGGGCGTCTCTCGCGCGGCGGCGCGCACGTCCTCGGGGAGCTCCCCGATGCGGAGTTCTTCTCGCACGGCGGCGCTCGCGCGGCCGGTGCGGCGCGCGGTGTCGTCGACGAAGATCGCGAGCGGCGCGTCGTGCTTCTTCGGCCTCTTCTTCCCTTCGGTCGCGGGCGGAGGGTGCATCTCCTCCCAGAGCTTGCGGCGCAGGGCGATGTGCTCGGCGCGCTCGAGCACGGTGAGCTCGCGGCGGCAGAGGTTCTCGTCGACCTCGGCGAGCTGCGCGCGGGGGCCGTCGATCGCGTGCACGAAGGCGGGGACCTCGGTCCACCCGAGGGCGCGGCAGGCTTCGAGGCGGTGCATCCCGCAGACGAGGGTGAGCGACGCGTCGAGCACGATGGGCTGGAGCAGCCCGTTCGACGCGATGGACTCCCGGAGCGCCTCGGTGTCGCCGAGCCCGCGGCGACGCCACGGGGTCACGCTCACCGCGTCGATGGAGACCATGCGGAACGATCCGGTCGGGGCGCTCATGGGGCGCGGAGTCTCCCTCGCGCGGAGCGAGGGGCGCGAGTTCCTGGCGGAGCGCGGGAGGCTCAGCCGCAGTAGCCGCGGCGCGGCGGAGCGCCCGTCGGCAAGAGCGCGCGACCCCGGGGGCGGAGCCAGCGGTACGCGTCGAGGAGCGCGTCACGAGCGCCGTGCTCCACGGGCTCGCCGTGCCCCACGAGCAGTCGGTCGAAGGGGAGCGCGAGGACGCGGGCGACGCTCTCGCGGGCGGCGCCCGGGTCACGAAAGGCCGTCCACCGGATCGCGCGGCTGAGGGCGACGCGGTCGTAGAAGCCCATGACCTTCGTATAGAGCTTCGTCCAGGTGTCGTTGGGGCGGCCGACGTTGTGGACGAGGTCCGCGACGAGGAGCGTGCGAGAGGCTCGGTGGACGAGCGCGGTCTCTTCGAGGAGGAAGCCGTCGACGTGCACCTCGTCGAAGTCCTCGCGGAGCTCGCCGAGCCCCTCTCGGTCGTGCGCGCGGTCAACGCGCAGCTCGGGTCGCTTCGCGCGCAGCGCCGCGGGGGCGTGCACCGTCGCGCGGGGGAACGCGCCGGCCCACTCGCCCATCCAGAGGTGATGAAAGGTGTTGGGCGCGTAGAGGTGGGTCACGGTCCCGAGGGCGTCGAGCGCGGCGCGCGTCGGTGAGCGGGAGCGGCGAGTGCACCAGGAGCTCACCGCGCGGGAGCTCGACCACGGTCATCGCGGTGGTGAGCCTCATGCCGACGATGGAGACGGGCCCGGCCTCGACGTGGAGTCCCTCGGTGAACGCGCGCATGATGCGCCGAGGGTCCGCGACAGGTCGGGCAGGGTCCGTCCGATGGGCCCCGGGGTCGTCAACGACGACCTCAACCCCCTCGACGACGACCTCAACCCCCTCGGCGAGGACCTTCAGGGTCATCGATGATGCCCCTTCGTCCCTGCGTTTCTCGTTCGCTCCGAACTCATCAGACGTACCACGCCCGTCGCGGAGCCTTCGCTCCGCGCTCTCGCCTGGGCGCAGGCCAATACGCCCACGACCCTTGACACTCCCTTGTGAATGTTGCCCCTTGGAACCCTTCGAAAGGAGGGTAAATCCGTGGAAGACACGATCCCCGCGCGGCTCTTCGCGCAGGCGAAGCAGCGCCCCGAGGGCGCCGCCTACGCCACCTGGGCCGACGGCCGCTGGCGCATCACCCGCTGGAAGGACTACGCCGACGAGGTCCGCCGCGTGGGGCGCGCGCTCGTCGCCCTCGGCGTCGGCCCCGGCTCCACCGTCTGCATCCTGGGCTTCAACCGCCCCGAGTGGACCACCTTCGACCTCGCCGCCATGAGCGTGGGCGCCGCCCCCGCGGGCATCTACACCACCTGCTCGGCCGACGAGGTCCAGTACATCGTCCACCACGCCGAGTCCGCGGTCATCCTCGTCGAGGACCGCGCCCAGTGGGAGAAGGTCGAGTCGAAGCTCTCCGAGCTCCCCTCGCTCAAGCGCGTGGTCCTCATGCGCGGCGCGGGAGAGGTCTCCCACGACATCGTCCGCACCTGGGACGACTTCATCGCGAGCGGCGAGCCCATCGACGACGCCATCATCGACGAGCGCGTCGCCGTCCTCGAGCCCTCGGGCCTCGCCACCCTCATCTACACCTCGGGCACCACCGGCCCGCCCAAGGGCGTGATGCTCTCGCACCGCAACCTCGCGTGGACCTCGAAGTGCGCCGTCGACCTCGTCTCGGTCAAGCCCGGCGACGTGATGCTCTCGTACCTCCCGCTCTCTCACATCGCCGAGCAGATGTTCTCCATCCACGGCGCCATCACGGGGGGCTCGACCATCTACTTCGCCCGCTCCATCGAGAAGGTGCCCGAGGACCTCAAGAGCGTGCAGCCCCACGTCTTCTTCGGCGTGCCCCGCATCTGGGAGAAGTTCTACGCCGCCGTGGGCGCGAGAATGAAGGCCGCCACGGGAGCCAAGGCCACCATCGCGAACTGGGCCCGTGGGGTGGGCGCCGAGGTCACCAAGCGCCAGTCCCGCGGCCTCGCGCTGCCGCTGCACCTGGAGCTTCAGTACCGCCTCGCGAAGAGGCTGGTCTTCAAGCCCTTCCGCGAGGCCGTGGGGCTCGCCCGCGCGCGCGTCTGCGTGAGCGGCGCCGCGCCCATCGGCAAGGACGTCCTCGACTTCTTCAGCTCCCTCGACCTGCCCATCCAAGAGGTCTACGGGCAGAGCGAAGACACCGGCCCCACCAGCTTCAACATGCAGGGCGACACGGAGTTCGGCACCGTGGGCAAGCCCGTCGCGGGCGTCGAGGTGAAGCTCGGCGACGACGGCGAGGTGCTGGTGAGGGGCCCCAACGTCTTCATGGGCTACTTCAAGGACCCCGAGACCACCGCCGCCACCCTCAAGGACGGCTGGCTCCACTCGGGCGACCTCGGCGCCTTCGACGAGCGGGGCTTCCTGAAGATCACCGGCCGCAAGAAGGACATCATCATCACCGCCGGCGGAAAGAACATCACCCCCATCAACATCGAAGAGGCGCTGAAGTCTCACGACCTCGTGGGCGAGGCCGTGCTCATCGGCGACCGCCGCCCCTACCTCGTCGCGCTCATCACCCTCAGCCCCGAGGGCCTCGAGCGCTTCGCCCGAGAGCGCGGCGTCGACCCCGCCGAGCTCGCCGCGAAGGCCCACCTCGACGGAAAGGTCCGCGACGCCGTCTCCGCCGTCGTCGACGAGGTGAACAGCCACCTCGCCCGCGCCGAGACCATCAAGCGCTTCGCCGTGCTCCCCCGCGCCTTCAGCATCGACGGCGGAGAGCTCACCCCCACCATGAAGGTGAAGCGCGCCGCCGTGCACCGCCTCTGGGCCGACGAGATCGACGCCCTCTACGCCGGGTCGTCGTCCACCGCCGCGCCCGATTGACCCCGCTCCTCCGGCGCCGTCGGCGCGCGCAGCGGGGCGAATCCCCGCTGCCCGCGCCGCACCGCCTCCAGCCGCGCCCGCACCTCCGCCGCGTTGGAGGGGTTGAGCTCCAGCGCCGCCTCGTAGGCCGCCACGGCGCCCGCCCGATCACCGAGCTCCGTCAGCGCCTGCCCGATCGCGAGGTGGGTCGCGACGCCCTCGGGGTCCAACTGCACCGCGTGCCGCGCGAGCTCTCGCACGTCGCTCCACGCGGCGCGCGCCACGAGGAGTCCCATCAGCTCGCGCAGCGCGCGTCGGTCGTGCTGGTCGAGGCGCACCACCTCGCGCAGCGCGGCGAGCCTCTCGTCGCCGCGACGCGCCCGCTCGTGCAGCCGCGCGAGCAGGCGAAAGCCCTCGGCCTGCGTCGGGTCGGCGCGGGTCGCGGCCTCCAGCGCCCGCCTCGCCCTCGCGTCATCCCTCCCCGCGAGCGCCGCGCGGGCCTCGAAGACCCTGAGCTCGTAGCCGTCGCTCCCCGACGCGAAGACCGCGTCGAGCTCGGAGAGCGCGTCCCTCGGCGCGCGACGCGCCATCGCCAGCCGCGCCCTCACCC